>JAKOSS010000338.1 GCA_029777145.1 Acidobacteriota bacterium
AAACGTCGGCAAGAGCGGGTAGATTATTTCGCTTGAAGTGTCGTTTAGGAGACTGACGAGGCTGAGCGCGATGACGTTTCCCGACAAACCGCGATATCGTGAGACGAATTTCTTCAGCCGATTGAGCATTTCAACTATCTGGGCTTCGTAGCGGCGGGTTTTGTCGCGTTCTTCGCGCCCGAGCCGAACATCAGGAGTGCCGTTCCGCCGATCAGCGCGATGACGAGGATCACCGCGACGATCACCATCCGAAACGCCATCTTGACGGTCTTCGCGAGCATCTTGAAGGCGATGAACGCGACCACGGCGAGAACGAGCACGAAAACGGCTGCGGCGACAGCGCCGAACGTTCCGATTTGGATCAAGAGCATCATACGGATTTCAATGGTCGTGCAATTCTAGCACAGCGGGATTGAGTCGTTTGAAACGGATGAAAAAACCGTGACCGCGAAGGCACGCGAAACGACACGAAGCAACTTCTCCAGGTACAAAGCATTGCCGGATTTATTAGAGTCGACGCGAATTTCGCGTGTTCAGCGGGAGAACAGCTTCAATCCTGTCTTTGCTTCTCACGCAACGCCCGTTCGATCTGTTCGACGTCTTCTTCCGATAGCGCCGTCTCTTGCGTCGGTAAGGCGTATTCTTCATCGGCCCACGCGCCGAAATCGATCAGTTTGCAGCGTTCGGAACAAAACGGACGAAATTCGTTCCCCTCGTACTCGGTGCGCTTTCCGCATGTCGGACAAACTACGATAGGCATAATTCGGAACGCCCAGATTACCATAGTCGCCGGATGCCCGACCAACACGCCGGGAGAATCTCGTTGAATGTTTCGGTCAATGGTGCAATCATACAAAGCGCGGGTGCGGAATCGCATCAAATCCGAACAAAATCCGCGGATCGAACGTAAGTTTTGGCGGAGTTTCGAATTCGAGGACAACGAAAAATGACGGATTACAAGGAACGCTTTGAGCGCTGGCAGAAAGAGGCGAAGGATCGATTCGACGAGATCGACAAGCAGATCGGGCTGACCGACAAGATCGGCGAGGGCGCGAAGATCGTCAAGGAAACGGCGCAAAAAGGCGCCGACGTGATCATCGACGGCGCACAAAAGATCAAGGCCGAGGCCGAGAAGACCGAGGTCGGCAAGCAGGCGGTGGATGTCGCCGAGACCGCATACAAAGCGGCGGGCGAAACCGCGAAGAAGGTTTACGACGCGAGCGAGCCGCTGCGCGACGTCGCCGAAGACGCCGGCGGAAAAGCGGCCGAAGCGGTGAAAGAAGCCGGAAAAAAGGCCGGTGAGGCGGTGAGTTACGCCGGCGAGAAAGCGGGTGAGGTCATCGACGAGACTTACAAGACGGTGAACAAAACGGCTGAGACCGCGTCGCGCGCATTCAACGTCGGCGCGAGTTGGTCGCGCACCTTCGATTCGGCTTGGAAGACGCTGCAGCAAACCGCCGACTGGATCTACGAAAAACCATTGGCGGCGGCGACGACCGGCGCCTCAGTTCTCGTCGGAGCGGGGCTCGGAGTGGTTTTTACCGGTATCAGCTCGCACTGGCTCTTCAACTCGGCGATCCCGACCTGGGCCGTCAAGAAACTCGGCGAGCAGTTCAACGAATACCTTAATTCGCAGAAAGCGCTGATCGAAAACGGCGATCTGTCGCAGGCCGAGGCGGAAAAGATCGAATTCGAACGGTCGATCGTGAAATCGGTCGGCGCTCCGCTGCTCGGGGCATTCTCGTTCGCGTCGGGCGCGGTGATGATGACGAACATCCTCAATCCGAAGACGATCACCGGCGCTCCGATCGACTGGCTGATCGGCGGGAATCCGATCCTCGAGGGCGTTTGGTTCTTCGGCAACGGTACGGTCTGCTTCAAAACCAGCTACGACTTTTTCATGATCGCTCTCGAAGACCACGACGACGTCCAGAAGATCGTCCGCGAGGTAAAGGGGCTTTTGCCCGTGAGCAGTGAGCGGTAAGCCGTAAGCAGTTGATTTGCAATTTTCGATTTGAAATTTGCGATCTCGCGATTGTAAAGTCGGGCTCACTGCTCACTGCTCACTGCTCACTGCTCACTGCTCACTGCTCACTGCTCACTGCTCACTGCTCACTGCTCACTGCTCACTTTTTGCGTTTCCCGTAACCGGCACCAGTCCAAACGGACTGTTCGGAGGGAATCGCCCTCGACCGTTCCTTCCATACCTGATTCGCGTTCCTTGGCGACGATTCGCGGGCAAGATCTTTCGCTGCGTCATCCGCGGCAACGTTTCAATGCAATCCGGGTCACTTCTTCGTGAGTTCCTATGAGCGCGGCGACGAATTGGTTCTGTCTGTCAGCTGATCCGGATCGGGAACGGGACAAAACTAAGGACAAAAATGACGAGCGTCAGAATCGCGATGCCGATCCTGGCAAGGCCCAACGGTTCGTTCTCGAGCGGGACCGGATGTTTGAAGCGAAGCAGAAATCCCATCAAGATCGCAAAGAGGATCCCCGCGGGACTGTTGAAAAAATAGAGCCCCGCAAGCGAGAGCGCGAGCATCGCGACGAACGCCGCGCGTCCCAGCCAATGATGGAATTTGGGTCCGAAAACGGCGAAAACGGCGTGTCCGCCGTCGAGCTGGCCCGATGGGATCAAATTCAGGGCCGTGATCAGGAGTCCGAGCCACGCCGCCGAATAAAAAGGATTCGGGAGCATCGGGATCGTCAGATCAATTCCGAACAGCGCGGCCAGACTATGAAAAAGCAGCGGGTCCGAGAATGTCAGCGTTCCCTCGGGGATCTTGGCCGGCAACGGCTCGCCCGTACTCTGAAACGTCGCGAACGCCGTGATCGCGATCGGAAGCAACGCCGCGAATCCGGCGATCGGACCCGCGACGCCGATATCGAACGTCGCGCGACGCGAGGGAAGTGGCGACCTGATCTTGATGAAGGCTCCGAACGTCCCCGCGGGTCCGAGCAACGGCGGCGTCGGAATGAAATAGGGAAGCGTTGCGTCGACGCCGTACCGCCGGCACGCGATGTAGTGCCCGAATTCATGGCACAAGAGAATAAAGAGCAGCGAAAGACTGAACTTCAGTCCGTATGCGAGGACTTCGGGTTCGCGGAACATCAGCATCACGGTCTGGCCGATCATCTGCGCGTAATAAGCCGGAAAATGCAGCGCGAAATCGGTAGCCGTGACTTCGGGCCCGACGTTGGCGAAGATCGGCAGAATCCCGAACGGATAAAGCGTGCCCGCGATCGTCACCGTCACGAACGCGATCAGGAAAAAAATGAAATGGCGTAAATAGTCCCTGAAAGTCGGCTTGGGCGCCGCCATGAGGACCTGGAATTCGCGAAGATCAAAATCTGACATCGGACAAACAAAAAATCGTAAATCGCAAACGAAATCTTAACATCCTGCGACTTACGATTTGTAATTGGCTATGCAATTCAGGCGGTTGCTATTTGACCGCCTTTGCCTGAAGTTCCTTGCCAGGCTTGAACCTAATCGTCTTCCCGGACGGGATCGGCACCTCTTTTCCGGTTCTGGGATTGCGACCAACGCCGCGTTTGCGGGCCTTGACAACGAAAACCCCGAACCCCCGCAGTTCGATCCGCTTTCCTTCAGCGAGAGCGTCTTTCATTGCGTTGAAAAGTGAATCGACTACTTGTTCCGCCTTCTGTTTCGGAACGCCGGTTTTGTCGGCAACACAGTTGACGATGTCAAGTTTGATCATAATCGCCTCCTTTTCTCGAAATAGTTGAGAGGTCTGGTCTTATTTGATTTCCTCGATAATAAGCCCGAACCCGGCGCGTGTCAATGTTTTTTTGTCGGCCTGCAAGCGCTAAATCCAGTAATTTCCAATTTTACGAAGAACAACGCGGGCGATTTGAGACGTTTTCAGGCATCGATTGCCGACCGGAACTCGAGGTAGCTTTCGAGCACCTTTTCGGGTCTTTCAAGGTGCGGAAAATGACCGGTTCTCCCGATCTCTACGATATCGGTTTCGTGTGAGACGACCTCGCGGAAACGCGCGACAAGATGCGCGCCCGATACCGGATCGTCGAGGCCGTTGATGAAGCGGAACGGAACGCCGATATTCTGCAGCGCGCCGACCCATCGATCGCGGTACTTCGCCCGTTCCGTCATGTATCGGATAAGAAGATGAGCGATCTTTTTGCCGTGGTTGTGCTTGAAGATCGCGAGCATTTCATCCAGCTCCTTGGCGGATGGCTGCGTTTCGCTGCCGAAAACCGACGCCAGGCTCGCTTTGAAACGGCCGTCGGTGAGGAGCTTCGCGAACAGGCGGCCGACCGGGCTGATGAGCAGTTTCTGGGCGAGGATCGGCCGGTGCGTCTCGGGGAAAAGCGCTCCGTTCATGAAGCAAATCGAATCGATCGCGAATCCGAGCCGTCCCTCGTCGCGTCTTGCGAGAAACTCCTGCGTGATCGTGTTCCCGTAATCGTGGGCGAGAATGTGAACGCGATCGATTTCTGATTCGGCGAGCGCACGTTCGAGAATATCTGCCTGACTGAAAGTCGTGTAATTGAATTCCGTTGGTTTCGACGAAAATCCGTAACCGATCATGTCGAACGCGACGAGCGGAAAATGCTCGGCGAGTTGCGGCCAGATCAGGCGGTAGTCGTAGGACGATGTCGGGAATCCGTGCAGACACAGTACCGGAACGCCGTCATTGCCGGCTCGAATACGAAAGACGTCGAGACCGTCGATCGTGATCGTTTCGCCGTCGTGCATCCACTTTTCGCGGTTCATACGCATGTCGTCATTCGGGTTCGGGCGCGCCTCGAGCTGTGTTAAAATCCAGGCAATCAATTTAACTCAAAAGGAAAAAGAGCGAAATGTTACGTGGCAGGGAAAGTTCGAATATCGAGGATCAGCGCGGCTCCAGAGGCGGCCGCGTCGTGGCTTTGGGCGGCGGCGGATTGGGCGTTCTCGTCGTTTTGATCCTCGCGCTGGTCTGTGGCGTCGATCCGCGCCAACTGCTCGAGAATATGCCGGACCAGTCGCAGGTCCAGCAACCGCAGGTTCAGCAACAGCAGAATCCTCAGCAGAACGACGATCAGAAGAAGTTCATCGCTTCGGTACTCGGAAGTACTGAAGACGTTTGGCGCAAGGTTCTGCCGGCGCAGGCGGGACGCCAGTATCGTGATCCGAAGCTTGTGCTCTATTCGGGACAGACATCGTCAGCTTGCGGCTATGCGAGTTCGGCGATGGGACCGTTCTATTGCCCCGGCGATCAAAAACTCTATCTCGATTTCGCGTTCTTCAACGAACTGAAACGCGAATTCAAGGCGCCCGGCGATTTCGCGCAGGCGTATGTCGTCGCGCACGAGGTCGGTCACCACGTTCAGAATCTGGTTGGAACCATGGAGCGTGCAGGCGGCCGTGAGGATCTTTCAGTCGCGCTCGAACTTCAGGCCGATTGTTATGCGGGCGTTTGGGCGTACTACGCGAATAAGCAGGGATTGGTCGAGGCCGGCGATTATGAAGAAGCGTTGCGGGCGGCATCGGCGGTCGGCGACGATACGATCCAGCGCCGGACTCAAGGATACGTCGTGCCTGATTCGTTCACTCACGGCTCTTCGCGCCAGCGCATGGATTGGTTCGCCCGCGGCGTCAAATCCGGCGACATGAGGCAGTGCAATACGTTTCGCTAAACAGTGGCCGGTGGTCAGTGGTCAGCGCGGTTGTCGGTCCACAATCGCCATTCGCAAATCGCAAATTGAAAATTGCAAATTAGCTACTCGCTGCTCACTGCTCGGTGGTCAGCGCGGTTGTCGGTCCACAATCGCCATTCGCAAATCGCAAATTGAAAATCGCAAATCAGCTACTCGCTGCTCGGTGGTCAGCGCGGTTGTCGGTCCATAATCGCAAATCGCAAATTCGCTACTCGCTGCTCACCGCAAAGGGCTTTCCGTATATCTCCTGATAAACCCAGCCGAGGAACCGAACCTCCGCGGTGCAGAGCGCCTCGAGCCACGAACTCGTCAGGAACACCCGTCGTTCATTTTCGGTCGGCAGTTTCTTGGCTTCCTCGACGTGCGATCGCGATGTATCGAGCTTGTAGTCGGACGAAAAGTCCTCGGAGATCTGTTTCACTTCGCCGAGCGTCTGCAGGACCTCGGTGATCCAATCACGGAGCTTCTCTTCGGAATTGTTTTCGCCGAGCGCCTGAAAAACGCCGATCGCGAACCGCGATTCGGCATTCTCGAAATGATAGCGCTTTGCGTCGTTCGCTTCGTCGTCCGCCTGCTTCCACTGAAACAGTTCCTCGACGTGCGGATGGCGGACCAGCGCGACACGCTGATCGTTGTTTAGAAACCACTCCAAAAGATCGGCCAGCGAGCCGATATCAGTATCGCCCTCCGGCGTCTTCCGCAATTTCGGCGGGGTAAGTTCAGACATAACAATTTCGGTATTCCAAGATTCCAAATTCCACGATTCCAGCCGTCATGAATCCGTCGTGGTTGGAATCTTGGAATTTGGAATTTGGAATGATTCGGCTTCAACCCTTCCCACGATCTCGCCGTTCCGGTTCGTGATCGGGAGCGGCGACAAATGCGCCAATGTAACCTCTTCGAAGATCCCGAGTTGGCGCAGCACGGCGACCGAAATGACGGCGCGTGCGCGTTTGTCGTCGCCGTCCTCGATCTTCATCGCGATCCCGAGCCCGTCCGGCCAGCGGTCAGACGGCACGACGCCGCAAAGCCAAACGCCTTCGGCTCCGATCTTCGAGACAAAGCGCCCGGCTGCGGCCTCCATCAGCATCGTATCGAGCCTTCCGCTGCCGCCGACGAGGTCGGGATATTTCATCATCGCCGCCGTGATGCGTTCACAAGCGGCGCGCAGATCCGGCTCAAAATCGTCCGGCGGCGCGACGAGTTTCGCCGCCGCTTTCGCCATCGCCCGGACGCTGAGCGCAAAGTTCGGTGCAGCGCAACCGTCGACGGCGAGCGGAATCCGCTCGACCGGAGTTTCCGTGAACCGGCCGATCGTTCTCAGGATCTCGACCTGGATCGGATGATCGAAATCCTCATACGATGCGAGATCGGCGCCGAGAAGCTTCGCGTACGCGAGCATCGCCGCGTGTTTTCCGGAACAGTTGTTGTGAAGTTGGGTCGGGACTTCACCGTCGCGGATCATCTCCGCCGCGCGTTTCTCGTCGAACGGCAAATGCGACCCGCAGCGCAGATCCGATTCAACAAGTCCCGCTTTGGCAAGCATTTCCGCGGCCAACTCCGTATGCTTGCGTTCGCCCGAATGCGACGCGCACGCGAGCGCCACCGCGCGCTCGTCGTAGCCGAATTTCTCCGCTCCGCCGGCGAGCAGGAACGGCATCAACTGAAACGGCTTCGCGGATGAGCGAATGAACGCAAGCGTGTCCGTGTCGCCGACCGACTCGATCTCCCGGCCGGCGCCGTCAACGATCAGCAAATGACCGCGATGGATCGATTCGACCGTTTCGCCCCGGATCACTTTTGCAAGAATGTTGGACATATCTCTCAGTGGTCAGTGGTCGGTGGTCAGTGGTCGGTTGTCTGGTGTAATCGCCCATCGACGCACCGGACCTCCGGATTAGCTGATATCTGATAGTTACTAACTGATACTGACCACTGGCCACCGACCACTGGCCACTACTCAAGGCTCACTGCTCACTGCTCACTGCTCGTCCGCCGAGCATTTCGCGGGCATGCTGGCGCGCAGTGTCGCTGATCGTTTCGCCGGCGAGCATCCGCGCCAGTTCCTCGACTTTTTCATGTTCATCGAGCTCGCGGACATTGACGCGCGTGCGGCCATTCTCCGTCGATTTCGAAACGACGAAATGATGGTCGGCGAGCGACGCGACCTGCGGCTGATGGGTTACGCAAAGAACTTGCTGAGAACTCGCCAGCTGTTTCAATTTCAGTCCGACGGCTTCCGCGACACGGCCGCCGATCCCCGTATCGATCTCGTCGAAAACCATCGTTTTGCCAAGTTCAGCCGTGGTCGCGATCGTCCGCAGAACAAGCATCAGGCGCGACAATTCGCCGCCGGACGCAACCTTCGCGATCGGCTTCACGCTTTCGCCCGGATTTGCGGAAAAGAGAAACTCAACGCGATCGAATCCGGCCGGACCGAACGAATCGTCATCCTCTCGATCGCCGATGACACGCACTTCGAATCGCGCCTTTTCAAGCGCGACCGCTTTCAGGTTCTCTTCGATCTCACGCGCCATTTTAGACGCAAATTTCGCGCGTTCGTCGTGCAAACGGACCGCGGCGCCGAGAAAAACTGCGCGTGCCGCAGCCAGATCGGCTTCAAGTTCCTTCTCGCGGAGTTCGGCAGTTTCGATGTTTCGCAGTCGCGACGAGACTTCCTCAAAATGCTCGATGGCATTCTCGATCGTGCCGCCGTACTTGCGTTTCAGCCGCCCGATCTCCGCCAGACGGTTTTCGATCTCGTCCAAGCGGTCAGGCGAGAACTCGAGTTTGCCGCTGAAATCGCGAACCGCGTACGCGAGGTCTTCGAGCAGCGCCCGAGCGTCGGCCAATCCGTCGTTGAAGGCCGCAAATCCGGACTCGAATTGCGACAATTCTTCGATCTTGCGAGCGACCTTGTCGAGCGTCGTCACCGTCGATTCCGGATTTTCGTAAAGAAGCAAATACGACTCTTCGCTCAGCGCCGACAGCTTCTCGGCGTTGTTGAGCCGGCGTTTTTCCTCCTCGAGCGCGTCGTCCTCGCCGACGGTGAGTTTGGCCGCTTCGAGCTCTTCGACCTGAAAACGAAGCAGATCAAGAAGCTGGAGCTTCTGCGCTTCGTCCTCGCGGAGCGATCGCAGTTCGTTTCGAATCTCGCGCAGTTTGCCGAAGCCGACTGCAGTTTTCTCCCGAAAATCGGATAGCCCTGCGTAGGCGTCGAGCATCTCGAGATAATTCGACGGATCGGTCAGCGACGCCTGATCGCCTTGTCCGTGGATATCGACCAGAAATGGTCCGATCTTTTTCAGGAACGCCTGCGTAACGAGCTGGTCGTTGACGATGATCCGGT
>JAKOSS010000339.1 GCA_029777145.1 Acidobacteriota bacterium
ACCGACGCCGTCGCGACCTCCGACAACTTCTCACGCAGCGCCTTCGGAAGATCCGTCATCTCCGCGAAATCAAGCAGACGCCGTTCGTGGATCTGCCTGAAGATCTGATTCGCGCGGTAACGCGGCTCGCCGAGGCCGACAACGAAATCGGTCATTTCAGCGGGCGTCATCGCCGTCAGATTCGTTTTTTCGGTCATTTCAGGCATCGATAAATAAGATAACACAACGAATTTCGGAGTTCGGATTTGGGATTTCGGATCGCAGAAACTCAACGTAGAAACGCGGACGAATCACTTCGTCCGCGTCCTGTGAAATCCTCTATCTGAAACTCAATTCAGTCTGCCGCGTCCCGCGGCATGCACGCTTACTCCGTGCGCGTTTCTGCAATGCCCGATCCGCAATCCAAAATCGGCTCACCACCAGGACGACGATTTCTTTTTGCTCCCCGAACCGCCGAGCAGTCCGCCGAGGACGCCGCGGACGATCTGGCGACCGAGATTGCTGCCGACCGCACGGGCGGCGCTCTTCGCAAATGCCCCGAGAGTGCTGTCGGTCCGGCTCGAGCCCGAAGCGCGTTCGGCCTTTGCCGCTTCTTTCGCCTCGCGCTCGGCTTCCTCTTGCGCCGCTTCCGCTTCGGCTTCGGCCTTGGCAGCGACGGCGGCCGCATCGGCGCGAGCTTTGAGAAGTTCGTACGCCGATTCGCGATCGACGACGTTCTCGTAAATACCGGCGACGAGCGAATTCGCCATCAACTGCTGACGCTGTTCAGGCGTTACCGGACCGATATGGCTGTGCGGCGGGACGATGAACGCCCGCTCGACGATCGTCGGCGTTCCCTTCGCATCGAGGAAAGAAACGAGCGCCTCGCCGACGCCGAGTTCGATGATCGCCGTCTCGACGTCAACGTTCGGATTCTGACGGAACGTCTCGGCGGCCGATTTGACGGCCTTCTGATCGCGCGGCGTGAAAGCCCGGAGCGCATGCTGAACACGGTATCCGAGCTGTCCGAGAATGACGTCGGGAATGTCGATCGGATTCTGCGTGACTAAGTAAACGCCGACGCCCTTAGACCGGATCAAGCGGACGACCTGCTCGATCTTCTCGATCAGCGCCGTCGGCGTATCGTTGAACAAAAGGTGCGCCTCGTCGAAGAAAAAGACGAGTTTCGGCTTCTCGAGATCGCCTGCTTCGGGCAGATTCGCGAACAGTTCCGACAGCAGCCACAGCAGGAACGTCGAATAGAGTTTCGGCGAGTTGAACAGCTTGTCGGCCTCGAGGATGTTGATCACGCCTTTGCCGCCGATGGTCTGCATGAAGTCGTCGAGCTTGACCGCCGGTTCGCCGAAGAACTTCTCGGCACCCTGGTTTTCCAACTCGAGCAAGCCGCGCTGGATCGCCCCGACCGTCGCCTTCGAAACGTTCCCGTATTCGGTCGTGAACTGATCGGCGTTGTCGCCGACCCACTGCAGCAGCGCCCGCAGATCCTTGAAATCGAGCAGCATCAGGCCGTTCGTATCGGCGATCTTGAAGCACATCGTGAGCACGGCTTCCTGCGTATCGTTGAGCTGCAGGATCCGTCCGAGGAGCAGCGGCCCCATTTCCGAAACGGTCGCGCGGAGCGGATGTCCGGACTCGCCGAAGACGTCCCAGAGCGTGACCGGGCAGCCGGCGTATTCGAAACCTTCCTTTAGTCCGAGCAAGCCCAGACGATCGTCGACCTTTTGGTTGCCGCCGCCCGCCTGCGAGACGCCCGTGAGGTCACCTTTGACGTCGGCCATGAAGACCGGAACTCCGATCCGGCTGAAAGCCTCGCCGATGGACTGAAGCGTGACGGTTTTTCCGGTACCGGTCGCGCCGGTGATCAATCCGTGCCGGTTTGCCTTGTCCGGCAAGAGAAAACATTCCGTAGAGTCGTTCTTTGCAACTAGAATCGGGTCTGCCATAAATATCCTTCTTTGTTTGAATTGGGGATAGTGGGA
>JAKOSS010000031.1 GCA_029777145.1 Acidobacteriota bacterium
AGTCGAGATTTTTCATCGTAAGTAGTCAGTAGGCGGTAGAAGGTAGACAGTGGATTTGCGATTTTCGATTTGCAATTTGCAATCGCGCAAAATCAGACTCGGCATCACTGCTCACTGCTCACTGCTCACTGCTCACTGCTCACTGCTCACTGCTCGCCGCCTAAAGGCGGAACTCCAAACTATGCGCCCGGAAAAGTTGTCGGGCCAAAAGCCGTTTGTACTCGGCCGAACCGCGGACGTCCGAGATCGGAGCGATCTCGTCCTGGATCAGATTCTCGGCCGCTGCAAATGTCTCGGCGTCGAATTTCTTTCCAGTCAGAAAATCGGATGTTCTCCGCAGAAGCAACGGGGTCGGCGCGACGCCGCCCATCGAAACGCGCGCGCGTTCGATCATGCCGTCCGCAACCTTCAGCGCGATCGCCGTGTTCACCGATGCGATGTCGAGATAAGTCCGCTTCGAGACTTTTTCGAAATTGAAATGCGTGAAATTCTTATCGAACGTGATCTTCGAGACTATCTCGGATTCGCGTTTGTCGAGTTTCTTGTAACCTAAATAAAAATCTGAAAGCCGGATCGTCCGCGTTCCGAATTCCGTATGTTCAATTTCCAGATCGCGCATCTCAAGCTGAGCATCGAGCGCCAGGAACCACGCCGTCATGTCGCCGATGGGCGACGCGTTGACGAAGTTGCCGGCGAGCGTCGCCATGTTCCGGATCGGCGTCGACGACACGAGTTTCAAATGCTTGTAGAGGTCCGGAAACAGCCGTTTGAAGACCTCGGATTCGAGAAGATCAGTGACGACGACCGACGGTCCAAGTTCGACGCTGTCCTCGGTTTCGCGGACGAACCGCAACGACGGATCGTCGAACAAACTCACGGCTCCCGCGTGAACCATCTCTTCGTGCTTCTGGACGTAAAGATCGGTGCCACCGGCAACCCATTTCGGATTGGGGATTTCGGATTGCGGATTTTCGTTCTGCGAGTTGATCTGATCGTTTTGAAGTGTCTTTAGACGGTCCTTGATTGTGATAAAATACGCTGGAACGATCCCGCTTTCGATTGCGGCGTTCATATTCACCTCGAAATCCGCAATCCTAAATCCCAATTCCGCAATTGCCGATGCTGCTCTTTCGATCGACTTGTAACCCGTGCATCGGCAGATATTTCCGTCGATCGCGGACACGGCGGATTCGCATGTTTTGTCGCCCGTGCCGACGCAGAATCCGGTCAGCGACATGACAAACCCGACAGTGCAAAATCCGCATTGCGTCCCCGATTCATCGACGAGCGCTTCCTGAACGGGTGTCAGCGATCCGTCCTTCGGATTGATGCCTTCGATCGTGACGATGTGTTTTCCGGCGGCGTTCGCGAGCGGCATCAGGCAGGATGTCATCGATCGATAACGGACGGCGTCGCCGACGAGTTCGCCGACCAGCACCGTGCAAGCTCCGCAATCACCTTCGCGGCAGCCGATCTTCGTGCCCTTCAGATTCTTGTAATAGCGCACGAAATCCAGCACCGTCACGCCCGCCGGCATTTCGGTCTCGATGGTCTGATTGTTAAGGATGAAGGTGATCATGCTCTTTGAGTAGACAGTAGACGGCAAAAGGAGTCGGAATATGAGTCGTTACTGCCTACTGGCTCCCGTCTATCAGCTAACACCTATCAACTTTCAGCTACTCCGAAAATCCGAAATAGCTGATAACTGAGAGCGAAAAGCTGATAACGAAGTTCACTGCTCCCGTCTATCAGCTAACACCTATCAACTTTCAGCTACTCCGAAAATCCGAAATAGCTGATAACTGATAGCGAAAAGCTGATAACGAAATTCACTGCTCACGGCTTACTGCTACTGCCTTTCAGCTACTCCGAAAATCCGCAATAGCTGATAACTGATAGCGAAAAGCTGATAACGAAATTCACAGCCCACGGCTCACTGCTTACTGCCTTTCAGCTAACACCTATCACCTTTCAGCTACTCCGAAAATCCGTAATAGCTGATAACTGAGAGCGAAAAGCTGAACGAAATTCACTGCTCACGGCTTACTGCTACTGCCTTTCAGCTACTCTGAAAATCCGAAATAGCTGATAAGTGATAGCGAAAAGCTGATAACGAAGTTCACTGCTCACTGCTCACGGCTTACTGCCCACTGCTCACTGCTCACTGCCTTTCAGCTACTCCGAAAATCCGCAATAGCTGATAAGTGATAGCGAAAAGCTGATAACGAAATTCACCGCTCACTGCTCACTGCTCACGGCTCACTGCTCACTGCTCACTACCTAATATTTCCTGATCAGAACCACGCCGATCGTGATCAGTGCGGCGCCGAGCGCTCGCGGCCAGCTGATCGGTCTGACGTCGACACCGAGCCAGCCGAAATGGTCGATCACCAGTGTGATCAGCATCTGTCCGGCAATAATCAGCGAGAACGTCAGCGCGACGCCGATGCGCGGCACGAGGATCACGGCCGATGCGACAAAGAACGCTCCCAAAACTCCGCCGAGCCAAGCCACGACCGGCGCGTTCTTGGCATTCGTCAGGTTGCCCAGCGGAATGCCCGTCGCGACGATGTAAAGAAACAACGCGACTGTTCCGACCGCGAAGGAAATGAACGCCGAAAGGATCGGGCTTTCGACATAGCCGGCGAGTTTGTTGTTGATCGCCGCCTGCGTCGGCATCATCATCCCCGCCGCGATCGCAAGGAAGATGAACCAGTAATTTTGTAGGAAAGAAACCATCTCGGCATTTGCAATTTGCGATTGCCGATTTGCGATTGACGGCCAATGCGCATCATGGACAAATCGCAAATCGCAATTCGAAAATCGCAAATATTTCAGTACTCGATCTTGTCCGGTTTCGCGATCCAGTTCCTGAAGACTTCGAGGCCTTCGTCGCGGAGAAACGTTGCGGTCGGGATCCGGCGAGATCCAAATGGCATCGCGATCTCCTCGTAGATCATGTCGTCGTCGAATCCCGCGTCCTTCGCATCCTCGCGCGTGCAGGCGAAGAACACCTGCGCCGGCCGGGACCAGTAAATGGCCCCGAGGCACATCGGACACGGTTCGCAACTCGCATAGATGACGCAGCCATCGAGCTGAAAGTCGTTCAGTTCGCGGCATGCATTGCGGATCGCGACGACTTCGGCGTGAGCCGTCGGATCGTTGGTCGAGGTCACCTGATTGCACCCCTCGCCGATCACCTTGCCGTCCTTGACGACGATTGCGCCGAACGGACCGCCGTTGTTGCCGTCGATCCCGTTCTGCGCGAGTTCGATCGCGCGGCGCATAAATTCTTCGTGATGTTCTTCCATCAAAACCTTTTTGCCGGAATCAACCCAATTTCACTTCGCTTTCAGTTTGATCTCGAAAAGCTTTTTCCAGCGCTTGCCGGTGACGAAGATACGGTCGGTCGCAGGGTCGTATGCGATGCCGTTCAAAACGTTTTCAGAGTCGTCATTAACATCGCCCGGCGAGATCCCGCCAAGGTCGATCCAACCGAGCAGCGTGCCGTTGCTCGGATCGATCCGCGCGATGTAGTTGGGCTTTCCGACGTCCTCGGAATGCCAGATGTTCGCCCAGATCTCGCCCTTGATGTATTCAAGTTCGTTCAATTTATAGATCGGCCGGCCGTTGTCGTCTTTGACGACGATCGTTCTTACCGTGTCGAACGTTTCGGGATCGACGAACCGGATGACGTGCGTTCCGTCGCTCATGATCAGATGCTTGTCGTCGTTCGTCAGTCCCCAGCCTTCGCCGTTGTATTTCAGCTCTTTGAGGAGCTTGAAGTTCATGTCGTAAACGAAGGCAGTCTTTTCGCGCCAGGTTATCTGGTACAGCTTGTCGTTGAAGATCGTCAGCCCCTCGGCGAAATATTCGCGAGGAACGTCATACTTCTGCAGAGTCTTGCCGGTTTCGATCTCGACCTTGCGCAACATCGATTCGTCATATTCGCCGTCGCTTTCGTAAAGCACGCCGTCGCGGAAAACGAGTCCTTGCGTAAATGCCTTCGGATCGTGCGGGTAGGTCTTGACGATCTCGTACGTGTACACGGGAACCGGCGTCTTGTCAGATTTCGGAGCTACGTTGGCGACGTTCTTGTTGGCCGGCGAGCCGTTGCAGCCGATGATTGCGGCGAGCGAAACAAACAAAATGAATAGGCGCATATGAAACCTTATTTCTTGAGCGCGCGATCGATCGCGTCACGGAATCCGTCAGCACTGAGATCGCGAACCTTGACGCCGTTGACAAAGATCGTCGGCGTTCCGTTAATCCCGAGCGATTTGCCGTCGTCCATGTCTCGTTTGACCTCGGCGGCGATCTTTTCGCTTTGAAAGTCTAACCCGAATTGCGGGAGATTCAAACCAACCTCGGCGGCGTATTTCTTGAGCGACTCGTCGTCGAGAGCGGACTGGTTTGCGTACAACAACTCGGTGTATTCGAAGAACTTACCCTGCGCCGCGGCGGCATTTGCGGCGAGTGCGGCCCGGTACGCATCCTTGTGCAGGACGGTCAGCGGATAATCGCGGACGACGAGCCGAACCTTGTTCCCGTATTCCGCCAAAACCTTCTTGAGGATCGGGTGCGTCGCCGAACAAGCCGAACATTGAAAATCTGAAAACATGACGACTGTCACCGGAGCCGTTGCTTCGCCGCGCGACGGATGTCCTTCGGTCGCGATCTTGAAGACCAGCGGCGCCGGTTCCCGGTACATGATCTGCGGTCGGTACTTGGCGATGAGCCGCCTTCGGAAGGCAGATGCAAGTTCTTCGCGTTCGCCGTCCGAGTAGTCCTTGAGCTTGTCGGTGATCTCGCTCGCAACGAGTTGATACGGTTCGACTCCGAGCGATTTCGCCTCGGCGATGACGAGTTTTGAAAGGATCAGCGAATCTACTTCTTCCTTCAGCTGATCAAATATCTTCGCCTTCGCCTCGAACAGTTCGACTTTGTTCTTCGATTCGAAAAGGGCGTATGTCAGCGGTTTGCCGGAAACCGTCGCCAGAACGTCGGTCGGACGCAGCGTCGCCGAATTGACGTCCTTGCCGTTGACCGTCTTGTATTTCGACTTCAAGGCCGCAACGAAATTCATGAACGCCTTTTGTTCCGGTTCGACTCGCAGATAAGCGACGATGCGCGGCTTCATTTCAGCGAGAGTCTTGTCTCCGAGAGCCGCCCGGTTCGCGTCGTAGATCTCCTGGATCTGGGCGTCGGTCGGATCGGGAACCTTGTCGGCGATCTCCGACTTGAAGAGTTTCTCGACCGTCGTCTTCCGGGCTTTGGCCTCTTCATCGGCGAGCATGTCGATGATCTGCGCCTCAAGAAATTCCTTCCGGCGATCGGCCATGATCTGCGCGAGATTCAGGTACGCCGCCTTGGTTTCCGGCGGCAGGTCGCCGACCGTGATGCGTTCGCCGGCAACGATCGCAAGCACCTGCTCGTCCGTTTGTGCCGTCGAAATGATCGTCGCGGCGGCAATGATAATGAGCGCAAATATGTGTCGTTTGAACATTCTCCGGGTTTGATTCGATTCTTCCGAGATTAGATGTCGGGCGGTCGAAGTTCCTAATTTAACGCAACGGTTCGGGGCTTGCAATGCAATGACCGGAGCGTTTGGCTATGATTGAAGTATCGGATTCGGGAGGTATTTATGTCTGAGAAAGTGAATTCGGCGATCGTCGATCATCTGGCGATCAAGTGCGGTGATCTCGCGAACGCCGTTACGCAGTACGAGAATTTGGGTTTCAAACTCGAAACCCTGTACGACGATTGGGCGATGCTCCGCGACGCCAACGGATTCGGGATCGCGCTTCTGCCGCCCGCGTCGAAGCATCCGCCGCATCTGGGGCTCAGGGTCGAAACGATGGCTGAATTGGAAGCTGCCGCGAAACTTGAGGGACGACCGGTCAAGCCGCATCGGGACGGGACGAATTCGTTCTATACGAAGGGCGTCGATGGCCAGATCGTCGAGATGATCTGGTACCCCGAAGAATCTTGAATTTTGTCGCGTGATCCGCGTCATCCGCGGCAGACTGATATCTTTTCGATGAAAGCCGCTGACCAGCCTTCAAAACTAGCAACCGATTTCTTCCGGCGCGCCGACACGCTCGCGATCGCCCGCGAACTGATCGGGAAACTCCTTGTCGTCCCCGACGGGAACGGGAACCGCGTAACCGGAATGATCGTCGAAACAGAAGCGTATCTCGGCGAGATCGACCGCGCGGCGCACTCGTTCGGCGGTCGCCGGACCGCGCGCAACGAGATAACCTACGCCGCCGG
>JAKOSS010000340.1 GCA_029777145.1 Acidobacteriota bacterium
CGACACGAAACCGGCCGATCCAAATGGATCGAGCAAGACTCGTTCTCGAGAAACGGACACGGGATCGCGGCTTCAAAATAATCCAGAAGTATCCGTTCCCGCTGCGACGGATCAAGTTCGGCCCACGATGACAGACGCTCAAAGATATCGGTCTTCCCGAGCTCCGCCAACGCCTCGTCAAACCGCTCCAAAACCTCGCTTTTCCGGGGCTCAGGCATCGCCGCGACGACCTCGGCGAGCCCGTGCGCCTCGATCTCGGCGACCGGAACCATCTGTCGGCAGCACGCGCCGCAACCGGCCCGGCAACTGACCGTGCGCCCTTGCGCCCCGGCCGCCGTTTCGCCCATCGCGACGAAAGAATCGGTCATCCGCTGAAAGATCGGCAGCATCCGCTGCGGCTTCACCGGCGTCGCCGGAACGGTCATCTGCATTTCGAGCGGTTGTCCATCGACGGACAACGTGATGTTTCCGGTGATCCACTCTGTGATTTCTTCCACGGCAATTCTTCTCTTAAAACCAGTACCCGATGGAGACAGTCGCCCGCGAAGCGTGTTTGGCGAAGATACGCGGAAAGTTCTTCCAATGCGTAATCCGGGTTAAAACGTTACGGGCTCTGAGTTGACGCCGAAGTCGGACGGATTTTGCATAATCGTCCCGATCGCCAGGAACGTCAGCGCGAACTGGTACGACTCTTCGGAGATCTTGTTGTTTTTTTTGAGGAACCAGATCGTCCGGATCTCGCGCGGGTCGGCGCCGCCGATCTTCGATCTCGGAATCCCTTCGAGGATCGACTGCAGCGACGGTCCGCCGCCTCCGCCGGAACCCTTGCGTTCGCGGCGCAGGTAATCGGCCATGATCAACAGGCAGTCGTCGGAAAGACTGTTGCCGAGCGAGATCCGCAGATCGCCGAGATACGGAAGCATCGATTTCGCGGTCGCGACCGGATCGCCCGACCGGTTGCCGATCTTCGATAATGCGGCCGCGGCGAGAAACTGGGCCTTCAATCCCTGAGATGACGCCATCGACTCAAACTGCGAGGCGTTTGATTTGACCAGTTTGAGATTCGCGGCAAGCGCCGACGACCCCTTGAACGGACCGAGCTTGCCCTTCACGATCTGAACCTGCGCGGTGGCGAGAAAGGCATTCGGATCACCGACCGCGATCCGGCGGAGAAACTTCGCCGCATTGTCCTCGATCTTGCGGTCCTCGTCGTTGACCGGCGTCAGGGCCGGAGTCGCGGTCGAATTCGGATCGACGGTCCCGGTCGCGGTCGGCGATACGGACGGACTTTCGGCGGGCCTCTTTTCGGGGGTTTCGGAATCGATGAGCGGCGTCGGGAACGGCGTTGGCGACGTTTGCGCAATGTCCGGTCCCGACGTCCCGAAATAGAAGACGGCGCCGCCGCCGCAGATCAGGAATACCAGCACCAGCAGCGGTCCGACGATAAACACGACGGTCGGAATCGAGGACGGGTCGGGCCCGCCGGAAGCTTGCACGGCTGCGGTTCGTCGGGGCCGCCGCGCTTCGACGGGCTCGGAAATCAGCTCCACCGAGAATTCGATGCCGCCGCCAAGCACGAGCCGATCGCCGTTCTTCAGTGATTCCGGTTGCGTGAGCGGTGAGCCGTTCAGTTCAGACCCGTTGCTCGAACCGCAGTCGGACGCCACAAAAACGTCGCCGAAGCGATCGATCTTGAGATGCGTCCGCGACAGCCTCGAGTCGGAGATCGTCAGATCGTTTCCCGGCTGCCGGCCGATCGAATACGGACTTTTCCCGACCGATTCGCGCCGGTCGCGGCCCGCCTCGTCTCTGAAGTTCAGCCAAAGTTCGGTCATTGCGTGTAGGTCGAAAGCGGCCGCACGGACGCTCCGAAATCCTGCGGGTTTTCGCCGATGATCGCGGTGGCGAAGAACTTCGGGACGTACCTGATGTTCTCACCCTTGAACTGTGTTCCCGACTTGCCTTCGAGCAGCTCCGTGTTCGCCATGATCGTCCAGAAACTCCGATTCTGCCCAACGGCGTTGGAAAGTACCTTGTCGAGGTTCCGGCTCAGGTTTCCCTGACCGCTGTTGAAACTCGCGATCGCCAGCAGCACGCTGTCGGGCGCGGTTCCGTAGCGCGTGATCAGAACTTTCAGATAATCCGCGCCGGCGTTCGCCGCCTTTTCGGGAACGCAACGGTTGTCGGGAATGTTCTCCGGATCGTAATCTTTCCACGTTGAAGCGAGGAACTGGAACATTCCCTTGGCCCCTGTCGGACTTGTAAGGCACGAACAGTGCTCGCTCTCGATCATCGCCACATAGATCCCGATCTGCGGTTCAACGCCCTTGGCCCTGAAACTGCGGATCACGAACGGACTCGTTTTCGTCGCGCGTTCGAGCACGCTCGTGAAATCGCTCCGTCCCCACGTTCCCGGATTGCAGTTGTCGTTCTTCTTCTGCGAAAGCCGCCGGACGTATTGGTCAAGGTCGGCTTTGATCCTCGCGACCGCGGCCGGCGGGATCGGTTCGGACTTCTGGTTGCCGATGATCTGCGCGATCTTTTCCGCCTTGACGGCGATGTAACGAGCTTTGTCCGTCTCGGACATGTCCTGATACCGGCCTTTCGGCAGATCGACGGTCGTTCCGTCGGTACGCGTCTGGACGATCGAGTTCCCGACCGGGTCTTCGGGTGTCGCGCTTCCGGTCGGCGTCGCTGTTGCCGAACCGTCGGGCGTCGGCGACTTTGATCCGTTCCGGCTACCGTTTGCCGGCGTTTCGGTCGGTTCCTCGTCCTCAAAGTCCTGCGTGATCTCGGTCGGTTTGTCGGACCAGTACCGCATCCCGATGACGGTCGCCGATATGCCGATGACGAGCAGGCCGAAAGCGAGCGCACCGAGGACAATGAGCATCGGGAAACCGCTCGATTCAACCGATTCAGCGGACTTCACGGGTGCCGCGGCTGCTTTCGGTGCGGAAGGCGCCGGTTTTGAGTCGTCGCTCTCGAATCTCACCGTCAGCCGCGTATGATTGCCGATCTCGATCCGGTCGCCCTCGCCGAGCGGCGTTCCGGACGATCCGACGGGCTCGCCGTTGACGCTGCTCCCGTTCGTCGAGTTCTCATCGACGACCCACAGTCTTCCGTTTTCGAAATAGACGCTGGCGTGGATCCGAGAAAGTCCCGAATCGTCGATCTTCTCGTCGGCGTCGGCGCCTCGCCCGAACGTCGTCCGGCCTTCTCCAAGACGGATCTCGCGGGTTCCTGATTCACCTCGGCAAATGAGAATCGCTCGGGCCATAGATCAATTCTGCAAAGGATAAAGCTCTGAGATCGGGCGGTCGTTCTTGAGTTTGAACCGTTGCGGGTTCTCGGCGACGATCGCGGCGGCAAAGAAGCGCGCCACTTGTTCTTTCATGCCGGCGTCGGTGAGCACTTTCCAGAAATCGGACCGATCGGCCGGCAACGTCGTCTTGAGGACATTGGCTTCGCCGGAAGTCTTTCCGAAGGCGGCGACGGCGTACACGATGTCGCCGTCGAAGGCGTCGACGAGATCTTTCGTGTAGAAGGCCGCGACGCGCGAAGCGCAGTCCTGATTTGCATCCGTCAGACTGAATACCGGACAAACGACGTTATAGGCGTTGGCGTTCACGAAATCCGACGACATCTGCCAGAGCCCGGCGTCGACGCCTTGCTGCGTCAGCTGGAACTTGCTCCGGCTCATCGCGAGAATGTACCCGAGCGACGGATCGAGCGTCTTCTCCCGCACGAACGACTGGTTGATGACGTCACGATATTGCGACGCCCGGGCGAAATAGCCGTCGGCCGCATATTCGGGTGTCAGCCGGCGGACCTCCTGCAAAAACTCGGGATTCGAAAGATTATAGCGCGCCGCGGCACCGGTAAACTTCCTGACGACATTGGCCGTCATCGTTCGCGTCTCGACGAGCGAAGCCTGCCCGGCCGGCTGCTGTTTCGGCGTCGGCGTCGCAGTTTTTTCTGCCGTATCTTCAGGCTCCGGCGAGACGATCTCACGCGTCTCGAACTGCAGATTGACGGCAACTTCCTGCGGGATTCGGTTTCCGTCTATGTCCTCGAGCGCGACCTGCAGCGGGTAAAGCCGCCCGTCGGAAAGCTCCGCGTACTCGTCCGGATCGAGCGTGGCGGTATACGGCGCTTCGGTGAACGAGGCGATCTCTTTACCGTTGAGCGTGACAACGACGCGGCCGACGCACAACTGGTCGCTGACATTGACCCGGATCTCGGTCTGATCGGAAATGACGTCTCCGTTGCGCGGACTCGTGATCCGCGCCGTCGCATTGCAGCCCGACGAACCTCCCCCGCCACCTGACAGCGCGACATATCCGGCGACGGCCGCGGCCACCACCGCGATCCCGAGCACGCCGCCGGTCAGTCCGAGCATCGCCGTCGAGCGTCGGGCTTTCTTCTCGGATTCGGCGGCCGCCGGCGATTCCTCGGCCGCGGCCTCTTCTTCCGGCATTTCGTCCTCGAAGAACTGAACGATCACCGAATTTCCGAGCGTGATGTAGTCGCCGTCGTTCAATTCGACGTCGCCTTCGATCCGCTGGCCGTTGACCGTCGTACCGTTGCTGCTGCCAAGATCGAGCAAATGATACGCGCCGTCACGGAACTCGATCAGCGCATGGTTGCGGGAGATATTCGCGTTTCCGGCGAACGGAAAAGTATTGTCGCCGGTCCGGCCGAAGGTCACCGCCTCCTCGCCGATCGCGACTTCGTTTTCCTCGATTTTTACCCGCGCACTCGCCATTTTCAGACAAAACGGGAATCCGGACCTTGCCCGAATTCCCGAGAAACCACGTCTATCAATGCTTCATCTTTCCGAGAACGAACGTCTCGATGATCTCTTCGTTGTCCTTCGGATTGATGTTCACGATCCGCACCGCAAACGGCGTATCGCCTTGCTGCGACACAAGATCCTGACCGGAATCGTCGATCAGCCCGACCAGCGTTTTTGCCTCGAGTTTCCCGGCGCTCATCAGGTTCGCGAGACTGACGCGAGTATTCTTGACGTCGTTCGGCAGATCGACCAGCGAGTCGCGTGTGAAGATCAACGTGAAATACTCTTGCGGCGCGTCGTCGTACGAGGCGAGACGCAACGCGCAATCACGCGGTTCGGGAACATAGTCCGCCGGGCAGCCGCGCGGGATCACGTACTCGGTGTTCGCCGCGACGTAATTGCTGCCGTTGTTGACCAGCGTCGTCGGAAAGATGATCTCACCGTCCGAATCGGGCGACATCTGCCGCACGATATAGAGATACCCGCGCTGATTCGTTTTGATCGAAAGTCGGAGACGATCGCCGGGCGTAAACGCCGCGAGCGGATTCGTCTCGATCTCGTTTCCGTCCTTGTTGACCGTCAGCAGGCGAAGCTGTGCCGCGAGCAGCGGAACGACGATCCGGCGAACGGTTCGCTTCTTCGAATAATTGGAACGGCTCTTCTTTTCGACGCGGGTGATCGTGACCTTTCTGCGGATATCGACCTTCTTCGCGACCGGCTTGGCTTTCGGCCGGATCACGGTCTTCGCCTTTTGCTTGTTGGCGGAATAATCGTCGATCTGGGCCGGCGCTGCCGACACCGCGAGGAGCATCGCCGCGCACAGCCCGACCGCCGTCACCAGCGCTCGTCGGGCGCGCCCGAGGTTTCTCCTTTCTGTCCTTTCGGTATTCATCATACGTTTGTTGACGCTCGGCGGCGCGGAAATTGCCGACCCGGCGTCGCTAAAGTTATTGTTTCAACTTGTCTGCAAGTTTCGGATCGTTGGCCGAGATCGCGCAGCGGAAACCGATGTAGCTCGGTTGCTCGTGCGTCGGCTGGAAATCCGGCGGAATGTACGAGCGCTTGGTCGTTTTCAGATTCTCGCTCGATCTCGATCCGAAGTGGCCGCCGCGAACGACGCGGTTGAGATCGCCGAAGTTCGGGTTCGAACCGGTTGCGTTCGGATACGCTCTGAAGTAGTCGTCGACCCATTCTCCGACGTTGCCGGCCATGTCGAGCGCCCCGTACGGGCTTGCGCCACCGGGGAAACTTCCGACATCGGACGGCGACGAAAGATCGAACGCGGCTTTTCCTTTATCGAACGAGTCGCCCCACGGGAAGTCGAATTTGACGCCGCGTGCCGGATCCCACGACGCCGCCTTTTCCCACTCGGCCTCGGTCGGGAGACGTTTTCCGGCCCACTCGGCATAAGCGCGGGCGTCATTGAAGGAAACGCCGATCACCGGCGCGTTCGGCCTCGCGGTGAAGTATTGCGGATCCCAGTCCTGGCCGACCGGATAGGCGCGGCCCGTCGCGTCGCAGAATTCCTTGTACTGGCCGTTCGAAACCTCGTATTTATCGATGTAAAACGCAGCGAGGTTTTCGTTGTGCGCCGGCTTCGACTCGTCGGGTCCGGTGTCGCTTCCGAACATGAAGTCACCGGCGTCGACGAGTACCATCGGACCTTTCAGATCGATCGACTGCGGCAGCGACACCGCGGTCGGTTTCGGAGCCGGATTCGTTACGTCGGATTTCGAAACCGGGGCCGGCTCCGCCATATTCGACGCGGTCCGAACCTCTGAACTCGGACGAAAGTAAACCCAGTACGCGCCGACTAGTCCGACGGCGAGCACCGCCAGCAACGCGAAAAGTCCGACCAGCAAAAGGATCAACTTGCCGTTGCCGCTCTTTTTCACGACCGGCGCGGTTGCCGATTGCTGCGCCGCGCTCGCAACCTGCGGATCGGCGGTTGGGGGCGTTCCGTAACCCTCGCTGAAATCGTCGTCGTCCAGATCCGGCCGACGATCGAACCGCGGCGTTTCGCCCGCCGAGATCCTGAAGACTGGCTCGGGCATCTTCCATGCGTCCTTGTTCTCCTCGGACGTCGTGCGGTTATCCGTCGTGCCCCAGTCGTCCGCCGGAAGTTCCGAATCAAACCGAATGTTTGGGGTCGTTTTGTCGAAATCGCCGGGAGGCGGCGTGGGGTCCGATTGCATTTCCCATTCGGAGGCCGGCGGCGCGGCCGGCTGCGGATCCGCGTTCTCGATCGCCTCTCGCGTTTCGTCGTCGAGCCGCTGGTGCGGCATCGTCATTCCCCAATCGTCCTTGTTGTCTTCGCTCATAGCCACTTCCTGTTTCGAACCGGCCGGCCGCCGTCACGGCTTGCCGGTCCAAAATCATCTCGGGAGATCCAAAACGTCCGAACGCGTAATGATTCCGGTGATCCGGCCGAAATTCTCGATCAGAACCGCGGGCGACTTCTGAAGCTTGCGCTTGATCTCATCGGCACCCGTGTCGACATCGACCGTCGGAAAACTCTTGTCCATGACGTCGGCGACGCGCGCTTCGAGCAGATCCCGGTTCTGAACGAGCTTCTGAAGGATCTGACTCTCGCGGAGACTGCCGACCGAAGCGCCGTTCTCAATGACCGGAATTTGCGTCACGCCGGCCGTTCCCATGACGTCGAGCGCGGCGACGACCGTCTCCTCGGGCGAGATGCAGACCAATTCCTCGGGAGCCCCCGAATTCTTCGTCTCGACGATCAGTCCGGCGGTGATCTTCTGCGGCTCGAGCAGGAGTTTCTCCTTCATCCATTCATCGGAATGATGCTTCGTCAGGTAATGTTCGCCGGTGTCACAGACGATAAACACGACGACTGCGTTCTCATCGAGGTCCTTCGACGCGCGCAGCGCACCGGCGAAGATCGTTCCGGCCGAACCGCCGCAAAAGATGCCTTCCTGTCGCCCGAGCTGCCGCGACATTTCGAATGACTCGCGGTCGGTAATGTTGATGATCTCGTCGACGATCCTCACGTCCGCGTTTCCGACGGGGATATTCTGACCGATCCCTTCGACCAGGTACGGCGTCGCTTCGGGAACCTGGCCGGTCTCCTTGTAAGTCTTGAAGATCGAACCGTAAGGATCGGCGCCGATGACCTTGATGTTCGGATTCTTTTCCTTCAGGTACCGCGCCGTTCCGGTGATCGTTCCGCCGGTTCCGAGCGACGCCACGAAATGCGTGATCTTGCCTTCCGTGTCGCGCCAGATTTCCGGGCCGGTCGTCCGGTAATGCGCGAGCGGATTTGCCGGATGGTTGTACTGGTCAGGATAGAACGAGTTCGGCGTCTCGTCGGCGATCCGCTTGGCGGTCGCGACGTAATGATCCGGCGATCCGTATTTGGCCGCCGCCGAGCAGATCACGATGTCCGCGCCGAGCGCCTTCAGGTACCGGCGCTTTTCGACCGAGACCTTGTCGGTCATGACGAAAATGCAGCGATAGCCGCGCACTGCCGCGACCAGCGCCATGCCGATCCCGGTGTTTCCGGAAGTCGCTTCGATCAGCGTTCCGCCTTTTTTAAGGATGCCTTTTGACTCGGCGTCGTCGATCATCGAAACCCCGATGCGGTCCTTCACCGAGTATCCGGGATTGAGCGATTCCATCTTCGCGTAGATCTGAGCCTTGATACCGTGCTGTCGTGTGATGTTGTTGATTCGCACCAACGGCGTGTTGCCGATGATGCCCAATACGTTTTCGTAAACTTTCATCTTAAAAGTGGATTGTCTGAATCTGTGGTTATGTCAGGATAATTTTAGCCTTAGATCCGCGCTCAGCAAAATTGCGTGTCCGAAAATAGGAATCGTCAGCGGTGTCGGTCCGCCATCGCTCGGCGCCGTTCCAAAAGCGCAGCGGGGTCGTTGGTGATGACGGCGAAAAGCCCGAGTTCGGACGACCGCTTCACCCATCGCGGATTGTCGGCGGTCCAGATCGTCACCGGCAGTCCCCGTTTTTCGGCCTTGTCGACGAGCTTCCGCGTCGCCAAAGAGTAATGGACGGAGATCATATCCGCGCCGAGATCGCCGGCGACCGAGACCAGGCGCTTTTCCTTCCTGAGGATCGTCATGATCTTCGGCGCGAACAGGGCCGCCGTCCGAACGTCGGGACAGAGCCTTCCGATGAGCGGGATCACGTCGAGCTGAAAACTCTTGACGATCATCTGCGGTTTGAGCGGGGAATCGCGAATGATCTCCGCGACGGCTTCCGTCAGCCGGACGACATCCGATTCGCGCGCTTTGAGTTCAACGAAAATGACGCCGTTGAAATCGGCGAGCAGATCGAGCGTGTTCCGCAAGGTCGGAACGGTTTCGTGCGCGAAAGACGGATCGGCGAGACGCGGAAAACGTTCGTTGAACCATGATCCGACATCGGTCCGTCCGAGTTCGGCGGCGGTCAGTTTCGAGATCGCGGCGGGGTTTCCTCCGACCCGCGCCAGCGTCGGATCGTGAAACACAACGACGTCGTCCTTCGCCAGACGGACGTCGAACTCGATCCCCTCCGCGCCGTCGGCGATCGCCCGCCCAAACGCGGCGCGTGTATTTTCGGGCGCCAGCGCCGACGAGCCGCGGTGCGCGACGATCAGTGGATTTCGGTGATGTTTCGTCATCAGGTCGCGGGTCAGATCTTCTCGAGCAGAAATACGCGTTTCGACCAACTGATCGGCTCGGTGATCGGAAATTCATGACTTCCGACGATCTTGAAATATTTCTGGGCCGTATGCCTGACTTCACCGAGCGGATGGGTCTTGAACTTGTAAAGGATCTCGAGCATCGATCCGACGAGCGACGGTTTGACCGGGATGAAAACGAGCTTCGCGCCTTTTTTCAGAACGCGTGCCATTTCGGCGAGCCCGGCATCGAGCGGAACGTATTCAAGGACACCGCAGGAAAGCACGAGATCGAACGAATTGTCCGCGAACGGCAGCGAAAGTACGTTTCCCTGAACCGGCGAAATCGTCCGCGCGTTCGTCTTTTTGTCTTTCCGAAACTGGTCGCGGGCGACCTTGAGCGAGTTGCGTGACAGATCGAGGGCGATCATCTTCCGCGGTCGGAAACCCGCACTCTGAAAGCCGAGCGTGACGATCCCGGTTCCGCTTCCGGCGTCGAGGACGAACGAATTCTCGTCGATCCCAAGGTTGAGCGAGCGGAGATATTTCGCGACCGACCGGCGGTATCCGTTTAGTTTGAGGGCGAAATTATGAACGTCCGCGATGCGGTCGTAAAAATTCTCCGTCCTGGTCTTTTTGACTCGTTGCATTCAAATGGATCGGCCTATTTTTCGGCCAGCAACATCCGCATCGTCCGTTCGAGCTCCTCTTCCTTGCCGGTCCCGGTCTCGAGGTAACGGATGATCCCCTTGCGGTCAATGAGAACTGCGGTCGGCAGCGAAAGCGCGTCGTAATTCACCTGATTCGTCATGTCGCGGCTGACGACGACCTCGTAGTTCATCTCCTGCTTCCGGCGAAAATCCCGGAGATATTCGATCTCCTCCGGCTCGCTCATCTTCGAACCGTTCGACTGGCCGTAGAAACGAGTCAATCCGAGGACAACAAGTCCGTCCTTCTGCAGTTCGTTTTGCCACTGGCTGAGCAGCGGAAACGTTTTGTAGCACGGCCCGCACCACGTCGCCCAAAAATCGATCAGGACGACCTTGCCCCGAAGGCTCGCGAGCGTTTTCGCGTCCGCCGTCAGCCATTGCGCGACGCTCGCCAGTTCAGGCGCGGGTTCGCCGATCAGGAGATATTGCTTTTCGCGCTTCTTCAAGCGGCGGAGAATATCGTCGCGCCACTCCTTCGCGGCGAAGTCAGTTTGCGATTCGGTCAGCGATCTCTGGTAGTACGCCAACGCCTGTTCCTTGCGGCCCGTTTCGGTCAGGAGCGTGACCATCTTGTCGACGCACCAATAATAGATCGTCGTCGATTCGACGAAGGCCGCCGTTTTGCGCAATTCCTCAAGCGCCTTCTCGGCATTTCCGACGGCTCCCGCGTCGCGCTGGATCTGGTAAACGAGCGAGCCGAAATCGTGAAGATCCTGGAGCGCCAGCGCCCGCGACGAGAACTTCTGGAAATTCGCCTTCGACAATCGATAGGCGTCCTCGGCGTGGACCAACGCCTGCGGCCATTTCGACTCCGCCCGATACGCCTGGGCAAGCGCCGCTTCCATCTTGATCCGCTGGTTCAATTCGACCGGATCCGTCGCGAGATAATCCGCCAGGATCTTCTCGGCATCTTCGAACGAACGTTTCCGGGCATCGATGATGACGATGACGTGCCGTGCCGACTGCAGTCGGTCGGCCGCCGGATCGGCGATCGCGGCAAACTTCCGAAGCGCCGTTTCCGCACCGTCGTCGTTACCGGCGATCCAGTGCAGCATGCCAAGAAAATACCGGTCGCCGTCCGGCAATGTTTGCCGCGCCGCGAGGATCGCCGCGTTCTTTGCCGCGATGACCTTTTGTTCGCGGATCGTATCGCGGTGAAGCTTTTCGCTGTACGGAACCTTGTTCTTTTCGTATTCGAGAAATTTCGTGCGCTGATACGAATCCGCTTCCTTGAAAAGCTGTTCGGCCGATGGTTCGTCGGCGTCCGACTTCCCGGAGACCGGCGCCACGCGACCCGACTGGCCGAGCGCAAGCGCTGCAAGGAAAAGAATTGAAAGGATTACGCGCACGAAAATAGATTTAAGCTAACGACAACGAAAATCGCAAACGAAAAGACGGGTCATTGGCCGGCGGCGATCCCCATCCGATCGGTTCCCAGCGATCGGATCAGGGGTGAAACGCCGTTGCCGACAACCATATCCGCGACCACGTCGGCGGTGATCGGCGCCAAAAGAATTCCGTTACGGTAATGTCCTGAGGCGACGATCAGGTTTTCCGCACTTGGAAGATTGCCGATAACGGGCAGGGCGTCGGCCGCCTTCGGACGCAATCCCGAGATCTCCTCGGAGATCTTCAGGCCCGAGATCGACGGCGCGATCTCAAATGCGTTGCGGCTGACAAATTCGATGCCGGCCGGCGTCATTCGGTTTTCGTAACCTACGTCCTCGACCGTCGCTCCGGCGAGGATCCGGCCGTCGGCGCGTGGGATCAGATATCCGCGCGGGCTGTAGATGACATGATTGAACAGACGCTTCGCCGTGTGGAATCCGACGATCTGGCCTCGGATCGGGCGAATTTCAGGAACGCGGACCGAGTCCGCTCCGATCTGCGAGGACCAGGCCCCGGCAGCGAGGATCGTCATTCTTGCGTAGATCTTTCCACCGGCGGTCTCGGCTCCGAAGACGCGGCCGTTCTTGAAGATCAGCCGCCGGCATTCGGTTTCTTCGCGCAGATCGATCCCGCGGTCCGAAGCGAATTTCAAGAGCGCGGCGGTGAGCTTGCGGTTTTCGACCTGCCAGTCGTCGGGAAAGACAAGACTCTCGCGGACGTCGGGCGAGACGAACGGTTCGAGTTTTCGGGTTTCGGCGGCGGAGAGTTTTTCGACGTTCAATCCGGCGCCCTTTTGCCAGTTGTACCGATGCTCGATCTCACGCGAATCGCTCGCGGTGAAAGCCAGATAAAGCGTTCCCGCGCGGTCGAGTTCGATGTCGATCCCGGTTTCTTCGTAAAGATCGGCCGCGAATCCCGGATAAACGTCGCGTGACGTCTTGCAAAGTTCGAAAAAATCGCCGGTTTCGTCCGTTTCGGCCTGAACCGCGAGCATTCCGCCGGCGGCATATGTCGCTTCATGACCCGCGCGGCCGCGATCGAGGATCGTGATCTTGCGGATCCCGCGGCGCGACAACTCGCGGGCGATCGCGAGTCCGATCACGCCGGCCCCGACGATGAGTACTTCCTGGCTTAGTTCCTGCACCATGAATTCTTGAGTTTAACACTTTTGCCAGACGCGTCAGCACTTAGCCGATCCGAAATTTTGCTATATCATTTATTAGTTGAAGGAATACCGAAATCGGAAGTTAAAACATGGCAAGACATACAATTACGCTCATTCCCGGCGACGGGATCGGACCTGAGATCGTCGCGGCGACGGTTCGCGTGGTGGAAGCGACGGGAGTCGATATCGAGTGGGAAACACAGATCATCGGCGCGCAGGCGTTGGAGAAATTCGGAACGACGATCCCGGAAACGACGATCGAATCGATCAAGCGCAACAAGGTCGCGCTGAAAGGACCGCTGACGACTCCGATCGGGAAGGGATTCACGTCGGTCAACGTCGGGCTCAGAAAGGCGCTCGATCTTTACGCGAACGTCCGGCCGATCAA
>JAKOSS010000341.1 GCA_029777145.1 Acidobacteriota bacterium
CCTTCGCCGCACGATCGAGCGCACCGATCCCGCTTCCCTTTCATCGCTCACGGCCGCGCAGATGATGACCGCGAACCCGATCACCGCCTCGCCGGAAATGCTCGCCTACGCCGCGCTCCAGTTGATGGAAAACCGGCCGTCCCAGATCTCCGTCCTTCCCGTCGTCGACAGCGCACGATGTGTTGGCCTGCTCAGACTCCACGACATCGTCCGCAGCGGACTCTAGGCATTTCGGATTTGGGATTTGGGATTTGCGATCCGCGATTTGCGATCCGCGATTTGCGATCTACCATTTGCGATCTACCATTTGCGATCTGCGATTTGCGATTTGCGATTTGCGATTTGCGATCTACGACTTGCGATCTACGACTTGCGATCTACGATTTGCAATTGGAATTTGGGACTTGGAGCATTCGGATTCGGATTTGGGACCTGGAACATTTGGGATTTCTGATTAGAAGAATTAAGAGATTCGGAATTCAAGATTCAAGGTTAAGGAGGACATGGGTCCCGACTCCCGACTCCAAACTCCCGACTCCCGACTCCAAACTCCCGACTTACGACTCCCGACGCTTGACTCCCGACGCTTGACTCCCGACTCCCGACTCCCGACTTCAAAAGCATCATTCGCCGAGATTCTCGATCAATACGACATCGCGAACTTCCTGACCGCGCACGAACGCCAGTTGTTTTCCGTCGCGCGAGAACGCGAACGTGTGAAGCTCTTCTTTCGGGAATCCGGGCAGGCGTTCCGCGGTTCCACCGTCGATTGGCTGGGACCAATACCCGTAGGTCGAATCACGATAAATGACCGCTCGGCTGTCCGGCTTCCAACGGGGCCTCATATCAAACGTCGACGTTTTCGGAACGTCAAACTGTTTTAGGATCTCGTTCGTTTGTGCGGAAAAGATCGCAAGGCGCGAACGATCCGTTCGATAAACCGCCGCGAAGTATCGCCCGTCCGGCGAGAACGTCGTCCAACTCGTCTCGTGATCGGTCAGCCGCTCCGGCGTCCCGCCTTCGATGGGAACCCGCTGAAGTTCGCCGAGATCATCCAGCCAGCTTTTGAAATAGACATATTTCCCATCAGCCGAGATCGAAGGCTGAAATCCATGTTTTCCAAATGTCAGTTGCGTCAAGTTCCCGCCGTCCCGATCCATCCGCCAGACGTCGAGCCCGCCTCCGCGCGTCGAATGAAAGACCACATAATGGCCGTCGTTAGAAACCGTCAGGGCGCTGTCCACAAATCCGGGGGCCGTCAATTGTCTGCGTCCGGAGCCGTCCGCCGCAATCTCCGAAATGACCTGAGTTTCCATTTCCGAGTTCGTGTAGACGATCTTCCCGTCCGGCGTCCAGTCAAGCCCCCACAGGCCGTCACATTTTCCGAACGATCCGAACGTCAGTTGTTTCGCCTTACTGAAATCGTCTGTAGGCGCGATCCAAATATTGTTCGATTGCCGGTGTTCGACCGTCAGCAGGCTGCGCATATCGTCGGAAGTCGACAAATATGAATTGTAGGTACTGAGGTCGCTTGTGATCTCGTTCGCGATGCCGCTTTCGAGATCAAGCATCACCAACTGCAGATGAATCACCGAAGCGAACGATTTTGCCGGAATGGCCGCCACGATCATTCGCCGGCCATCCTTGAGCCACGCCGTCGCGCCGACCTCGCGGTAGTTTTCCAACGCGTAACGATCGACGTTTTCGCTTTCGAGATCTTCGACGCAAATATCGTAACGCAGGCTGACGTCTTCGCGTTCGCAACCGAAACCGAGACGCTTGCCGTCATGTGCCCACGATATCGAGTCGTACATGAACGACTTCGATCTGGGCGTCGAATAGACGGTCCGTTCGGCGCCTTCATCGAGCCCGCGAACGACGATCGAGGCCTTTTTGGCGTCGACGTTGCTCTTTCCGAACGCGATCTTCGAACCGTCCGGCGAAATAACGAAATTGCGGATACCGTCGGCGACGAATTCCTCGACCCCACCGAAAACAGGCGACCTGTAAAGCGCAGATGTCGGGTGTTTTTTGTCGGCGAACGAGTAATACAGCTGGAGGCCGTCGGGAGAAAAACTCAGCCGAAAGAAGCGCCGTTCAGACGCCTCGATCAGATTGATCTCATTCCCGCCGCCCGTGTAACCGAGCCAAAGTCCCGACAATCCGACATCGGATCTCACGTAAGCAAAAAGGCGGCCGTCGGGCGACATGGCGGCGATCTGGACATTTCCGTTGCTTGTCAGTCGTTTGACTAGTGAGGGCTTGTGAACGGGCCGACGGCCATTGCGAAGGAAATATCCGCCGGCGATGATCAGCACGAGGATCGGAACGATGACGATCGCGTAGTGTCTGAAGGCCGTCCGGGCGACATGACGAGGCACGGCCGGATCGAATTCCTCGATCGTCACACGTTCGACCTTGCTGGTCTCAATGACGATCTCGTCATTTGGCGCGTCCAGCATCGGTGCAACGAATTTGTATCCCGTTCCCGGAACCGTTGCGATGAAACGATTTTCGTCCTTGCGTTCGCCCAAAACCTTGCGGAGAGATGCAATGTGAACCGTGAGGTTTTTCTCCTCGACGAACTGTCCGGGCCACACAGCGTCGAGCAAGGACTCCTTCGACGCCACGGTTCCACCGCTTTCGATCAATGCGAGCAGCAGGTCGAACGACTTCGGTTTGAGCGCGACCGGAGTGCCTTGTCTGAGCAGAATGCGCCGTTCGCGATCAACCTCGAATTCATCGAAGAAATATTTCGTTTCCTGTTCGCCGCCCATCCGCATTTGCAAGATTTTGTAATTATTTGCCGAACAATTAGGGACTTTTTCCGCCGGTTTCGACAAGACTCTTTCCAATTCGTAGCGCGGATTATAGCCGATTTTCGAAGACTGCGGAAGATTTGAACCAAAAACCGATGTCACAAACAACCATTTCACCAA
>JAKOSS010000342.1 GCA_029777145.1 Acidobacteriota bacterium
CCCGACGCTGACCTTCAACGGCCCCGACGATGCCGACAGCGGAACGAACGCCCGCGGCCGCTGGATCCCGACATCGTCTGTCGAGCAATACGCCGCGACGCTCGCGCGCTGGTACGGTCTGCCCGAAGGAGATCTGAACGGCGTGTTCCCGAAACTCGCAAACTTCCCGACGTCGAATCTCGGCTTCATGGGGGCAGCGTAACAATTGGGAATTGTAATGGCGGAATTTTGGACTTTGTTTGGAGTTCCGCCTTCGGGCGGCCTTCAAAATTCAACGATCGAAACGGGGCCTCAAACGAGGCCCGGCTTTCGTCGAGATCGCTTCGGCGGCCCGTTATCCGTTATCAGCTATCAGTTCTCAGCTATTCCGGAACCGTCCGGCTGGCTCGAACTTTGAATCTTGCCCTTCACGAAATAACTGAAAACGGATAGGTGAAAGCTGATAGCCCCGCGCGTACTCTCTACTGCCTACCGCCTACTTTCTACCGCCGACTGCCTACTTCTTGACTCCCCATTGCGCCAAACCTACACTTGAGTTCAGAGTCGTGAGGCGACAGCCGAGAATCGTGAGCCTTGAATTTTGAATCTTGAATTCTGAACGTTGAACCCTGGATGAATCTACCGAACTACCTGACATTGGGTCGTATCCTCGTCGTGCCGTTGCTGGTCGTCGTGCTGCTGACTTCTTTGTCGGATAAGTGGTTTGGTATCAGCGGATACGCTTTCGCGATCGTGCTATTTCTGCTTGCCTCGCTGACTGACATCCTCGATGGCCATCTTGCCCGGAAACGCAATCAGGTTTCGAATCTCGGAAAGCTGCTCGACCCGATCGCCGATAAACTTTTGGTGTCGGCCGCGCTCATCGTTCTCGTCGAAAAGCACCTCGCGCCGGCGTGGGCGGTCGTCGTGATTCTCGGCCGTGAATTCATCATCACCGGCCTGCGTTCGGTTGCGGCGACGGAAGGGATTGTCATCCAGGCGAAGACGAGCGGCAAGATCAAAATGTGGGCGCAATGCGTGGCGATCGTCGCGTTGCTCGTCGCCGGCGCTAACGGCAATCCGCCGGTTTCGAATTTCGGCTGGAGCCTTCCGACCGTGTTTTTCTGGCGCGTCGCCGAGGTGCAAACCGCGTTCTCAAACCTCTTGACGTTCTCGCTCACCTCCAATGACTGGGAGGTTTTCGGCTATCTCGTCGGCCGCGGCGCGTTGTGGGTCTCCGTCGGACTCGCGCTTTGGTCGCTCTACGATTACTTCCGCTTTTTCATCGCCGAGACCGGTCGCCGCCGCGATGCCGAATAACGACGGCCGTTGACTCGAACGCAGTTTGAACTTAACGTGTTCTTGCCGAAGATACCGTCGAACAATGCTAAGAAAGTCTCTTGCCGCGCTCTTATCGCTTCTCGTTTTGGCGACGTTCCTTCCGAATCTCGGAACGGACGCGGCGATCGCGGTCCAAACGACTCGATTCCACGAAAACTTTGATTCCGTCACGGCACCGAATTTCCCGAACGGCTGGACGGTCGAATCGACCGGTACCGGCGCGACGTTCGCGATCGCGACGGATCTCGCGGACACGCCACCGAACGCGGTCCATACCGTCAGCCCGCCGACCACCAGCAGCACGACGCTGACGTCGCCGCAAATGTTCGTCACGGGCGCTAACACGGTTCTCGGATTCAAGCAGAAATACGCGATGGAAACGACTTACGACGGCGGCGTTCTCGAGATGAGCGTCGCCGGCGGACCGTGGCACGACATCGTCGATGCCGGCGGCGTATTCCTCTCGGGCGGCTACACCCAGGATCTGAATTTCACGACGAATCCGCTTTCCGGACGGCGCGCGTGGTCTGGAGCGACGCAAATCGGTTTCGCGACCTGTACGGTTCGGCTTCCGTCCTACACCTTCGGACAAGTCGTCCGCTTTCGCTGGATCCTCGGCACCAACGACAGTTTCGGCAACGACGGTTGGTGGATAGATTCGATCACGCTTGATGCGATCCCGGCCGGCTCGGATCCGGCTCCGATCACGATCGGCGATTCGGGACCTGCAACTCCGTATCCGGCCGCGATCAATGTTTCCGGCATAAACGGGTTCGTGACCGGCGTTTCGGTGAATCTGGGCGGGCTCTCGCATACTTCACCGGACGATCTCGACGTCATGCTCGTCGCTCCGAACGGCCGTGCCGTGATGCTCATGTCGGACGCCGGCGGCACGAACCCGATCACCGGGACCGATCTGACATTCAACGATTCGGCTGCGGGAACGCTTCCGGATTCAGGAACGATTCAAAGCGGGTTCTACAAACCGACCGACTTCGAGCCGGGTGATCCATTCCCCGCGCCGGCGCCGCAAACCACGCCTTCGAACTCGCTCGGCAGTCTCTTCGGGACCAATCCGAACGGAACGTGGAAGCTCTATATCGTCGACGACGCCGGATCGAACGCCGGAACGCTCGATTCCGGTTGGAGCATCGATCTATTGACATCGCCGAACGCGTGTCTTTTCACTTTGGCACCGACCGCGCAGAGTTTCCCGGCATCGGGCGGCAACGGCGCGTTCGAGGTCAACATTCCGGCCGGTTGCGGGTGGTCGGCGTCGTCGCTCTCGGCCTATGTTTCGGTAACTTCGTCGGGGACCGGCGAAGGGGCCGGTGCGGTAACGTACGCCATCGGTGCGAACACGCTCGGCGCTCGGACCGGATTGATCAGCGTCACGGACGGCGTCACGACAAAGACGTTCCAGGCGCAGCAGGCGTCGGGATGTCCGACGTCGATCGCCCAATCGGCTGTGTCGGTCGGACCTGCCGGCGGAAATGTCGCCGTTGAGGTCACGGCGTCCGGCGGTTGCGTCTGGCAGGCATCGACGGGATCGGGTTGGATAAACGTCACTTCGGGTCCGCAATCCGGCAATGGATCGGCCGAGTTCACAGTCGCGCTGAATCCGACCCGCACATCCCGGACGGCAAACGTCACGATCGGTGCACAAACATTGCAGGTTTCGCAATCCGGCGCGTTGCCGGTCAGGTTCGACTTTGACGGTGACGGCCGCTCGGACATTTCGGTTTTCCGTAGCGGCACGTGGCATCTGCTGCGATCGAACGACGGTTATCTTTCAACCCAATTCGGGATCGCGACGGACCGCCTTGTTCCGGCGGATTTCGACGCGGACGGCAAAACGGACGTCGCCGTTTTCCGCGACGGGGTATGGTACATCCTGCGAAGCACGGATGCGACGGTTTCGATCCTCAATTTCGGACTTGGAACAGACCTTCCGGTTCCGGCGGATTACGACGGCGACGGATTCGCCGAGCCTTCGGTTTTCCGCGACGGACTTTGGTATCGCTACAGTCTTTCAACATCGCAGACCTCGCAGGAGCAGTTCGGACTGGCGGGCGACCGGCCGGTCGTTGCGGATTACGATGGGGACGGCCGCGCCGATCTCGCCGTCTACCGAAACGGCGTCTGGTATCTACAGCGATCGCTCCTCGGATTCGCGGCCATCCAGTTCGGCCTCGGAACGGACCGGCCGGTGACGGGTGACTTCGACGGCGACGGCCGCGCCGATCTCGCGGTCTATCGTGACGGCGACTGGCACGTCCTTGCCGGATCGCAAAACTACAGCGTCACGCATTTCGGGATCGCGACCGACGTTCCGGTGGCCGCCGACTATGACGGCGACGGGCGCACCGACAGGGCCGTTTTCCGCGCCGGCAATTGGTACCTCGATCGGTCTTCCGAAGGGTTCGCCGTGACTCAATTTGGAATCGCCACCGACTTCCCCGTCCCGGCCGCGTTCAATCCGTAATCGCCGGCGTCCCATCCCGGGAATCATCGCGGAATTCGGGGATCGAATCGCGTTTTGTCCACCCAGATCGGCGAGAATTCGCGGGGAGCGTCCCTGACCGTTATCTTGGTCGAAGTTATTTACAAATCCGGCGGTTGATGCCAGAATTAGACACGATGTTCAGACTTGCAGCGGGAACAATTTTGCTTGCTCTGTGTGCCTTTGCGGCGGCGGCGCAGCAGCGCCCGTTGCTGACCGAGGATGTCGACATCACCGAGACCGGCGCGATCGAGGTTTCGGCCGGCGTCGATTTTCTTCAGAACGTGAAATTGCCGCTTTCCGGATTGAGAGGCGACCTGACGCGAGTCGGCGACATTCGGATCAGGCAGGGATTCGCCGGAAACGTCGAGATCCAGCTCGAGGGCACGATCCAGAATTTCCTCGCGATCAATTCCGCGACAACGCCGTCGCCGATTCCGCTGAGCATCGCCGGCAATTCGACGAACGACTTCGACGACATCACCGTCTCCGCCAAGATCAAACTGCGCAACGAAGCCAAGGGCCTTCCGGCGATCGGAATGAAGTTCGGCTTCCAGTTGCCGAACACCGATCAGGCCAAAGGCATCGGCACGAACCAGATCAATATCTTTTCCAAGATCCTGCTGCAGAAGCGATTCGGCAAACGTCCGAAAGGCGGCGCGCTCGCGAACATCTTCGGCAACGTCGGGCTCGGCATCATGACCGCGCCGCTCGCCAAATTCACCCAGAACGACGTTTTCCTCTATGGTCTCGCGGGAATTTTCAGGGTCAACGACCGCATCAACATCGTCAGCGAAGTCAACGGCCGAATGAACACCCGGAAAGACGCGGCGCCGCTTGGAACGGAAAGCGTCGGGCAATTCAGGATCGGAACCCAGATCCGCGCCTCCGGCATTCGCTTCGATACCGCGGCCGTCTTCGGGTTGACCAAATTCAGTCCGCGAACCGGCGTGACGTTCGGCGTCACCTACCAGTCCCCGAAAATTTTCACCCCTGCACAGTAGAACCTGGATGGTTGCGATTTCTCCGAACAACTTCGACGATTTTCTCGCCGAGTGCGGTAAAGGCAACGTCGTTCCGGTCGTGCGCAGCGTCCTTGCCGATCTCCAAACACCGGTCAGCGCGTTTCTTCAGATCGCCGCGGGCCAGCCGCAGTCGTTCTTGCTTGAATCGATCGAGGGCGGCGAACGTCTCGCCCGTTATTCATTTCTTGCGTCGAAACCTTTCATGACGCTGCGGACGAGAAATTCCGTGACGACCGTCGAGAAAGACGGATCGACCAAGACTTTCCCCGAGAAGACGGCGATCGATTATCTGCGGGAACATTTTTCGCGGTATCGCCTAGCCCGGCGCGAAAAACTTCCGCCATTGTGCGGCGGCGCCGTCGGCTTCTTCGCGTACGATGCGGCGCGCTGGTTCGAACCGGCGATCTCGCACAAAACGGCCGGCGCCGGCACCGACGCCGCGTGGATGTTCTTCGAGAACATGCTTGTTTTCGATCGGCTGCGGCAACGGATCGAGATCGTCGCGATCGTTTTTACAGACGAAGCCAACGGCGACTCCGACCGTCTCCGCGAACTTTACGACCGGGCCGTCGGGGAAACCGCGGCGATCGCCGCCAAACTGCGTGAGCGTCCGCAATTGACGCGTCAGAAGCCGAGATCGGAAGTTTCGAAGCAATTCGTCTCAAACTGGAAAAAGCCCGACTTTCTCGCCGCCGTCAGTACGATCCGCGAACATATTTTCGCCGGGAACGCTTATCAGGTGGTCCTATCGCAAAAGTTTCGCCGGCCGACATCCGCCGAACCCGTCGATATTTACAGGGCGCTTCGGACGACAAATCCGTCGCCGTACATGTTCTACCTCGATCTCGGCGACGAAACGCTGATCGGCGCGTCGCCGGAGATGCTCGTGAGATGTCACGGCCGCAAGGTCGAATACCGGCCGATCGCGGGAACGCGGCCGCGCGGCGCGACCGAGACCGAAGACTGGATCCTCGCCGAAGACCTGCGATCCGACATCAAGGAGATCTCCGAACACGTGATGCTCGTCGACCTCGGGCGGAACGATCTCGGGCGCGTCTCGGATTTTGGATCGGTCGAGGTTGCCGAACTCATGAAGATCGAGAAATACTCGCACGTTCAGCACCTTGTCACGAGTCTTCAGTCGCGACTCAGCGACGAACACGACCGGTTCGACGCGCTCGCCGCGTGCTTCCCGGCCGGAACCGTTTCGGGAGCGCCGAAGGTACGCGCGATGCAGATCATCGACGAACTTGAACCGGATCGGCGCGGAGTTTACGCCGGCGCGATCGGTTACATCGATTACGCTGAAAATCTCGACACCTGCATCGCGATCCGGACGATCCGGCTCAAGGACGGAACGGCGTCGATCCAGGCCGGAGCGGGCATCGTCGCCGATTCCGTGCCGGAAAAAGAGTACGAAGAGACGATCAACAAGGCGCGGGCCTTGATACGCGCCGTTGATATGGCGGAGAATTTTGACGAGGAGACACTCACATGAAGTCTGTTTTGATCGGAACGTGTTTGATTTTTGTCGCGCTCGCCGCTGCGTGCGGTGGCCGGTCGCTCGAAACGACGCCCGAAATGGCGCAGAGCCTGCTCAAGGCGCGCGGTTTCAATTTCACCCAGGACGAGTTCTTCAAGGCGCTGCGACAGAGCGAGTCGTCGGACGTCGCGCTTTTTCTGCAAGCCGGCATGGATCCGAATGTCCGCAATGAAAAAGGCGAAACCGCGCTGACGTTCGCGGCCGCCAATTCCAACGTCGAAACGGTCAAGGTGCTGGCGGCCAAAGCCGATCTCAATATCAAGGACGGCGCGGACAACATGCCGCTCTTCGTCGCGCTGAAGAAGCAAAAATACGACAACTTCGACCATCTCCTCAGTGCCGGCGCCGATCCGAACAGTACCGGAACTGCCGGCAACACGAAGAAGCAGTCGGTGCTCTACGTCGCCATTCTTCAAAACCGGATGGCGAACATCAAGAAGCTGATCGAAAAGGGGGCGGACCCTGATCAGCCCGACGCCGACGGCGCCGTCCCGATTTCCGAACATGCGATCGCGCCGCTCGCCGACCTCGAGGTCGTCAAACTGCTTCTTTCGAAGACCCGGAATATCAACATCCCCGAAGGCGATGGCTCGACGGTTTTGATGTATGCGGCCGGGAACACGAAGATGCCGCGCTCTGACCTGAAAGAGATCATCCGATTGCTGCTCGAAAAAGGCGCCGACAAATCGATGAAGGACAAGGACGGAAAAACGGCGCTTGATCGGGCAAAAAAGGCGAAGAACACGGAGGCGATCGAACTCCTGCAATAAGATGCTGCTCGTCATCGACAATTACGATTCGTTCACGTACAACCTCGTCCAGTTCCTCGGGGAACTCGGCGCGACGATGACGGTTCGCCGGAACGACGAGGTCACGCTCGACGAGATCGTGAGCGATATCCGGCCGGAAAAGATCGTCATCTCGCCGGGACCCGGCACGCCGGACGATGCCGGTGTGTCGCTGGACGTCCTGAGAAACTTGGCTGAAGGCGTTCCGATCCTCGGAGTCTGTCTCGGCCATCAGGCCATCGGGCAGATCTTCGGAGGCCGCGTAGTGCGCGCGCCGGAACCGGTTCACGGAAAGCCGGTCGAGATCTGCCACGACGGAAAGACGATCTTCGCCGAACTGCCGTACCGCTTTCGGGCCGCCCGTTACCACTCGCTCGTCGTCGAACGTGAGACTCTTCCGGATTGCCTCGAGATCTCGGCGACTTCTCCGGAAGGATTGATCATGGGACTTCGTCACCGTGATTTTCCTGTCGAAGGAGTCCAGTTTCACCCCGAGTCGATCCTTACCAAAGAGGGCAAAAATCTCTTGCAAAACTTTCTAAATCTTTGAGATAGTAGATATTAGCGCATCGCTTTCCGGCGTTGCACCCGCATTGACGTCACCCCTGTCGCGTTTCCGCGAATCGACATTCCCGCGTAAACTTCAACTATGCCGAAATCCGGATGGCTCGCCGATGCTCCGGGCGGACCTACAAATGCCAAGGCCGATACTCCGCTGTTCCCGTTTCTGAACCGGCTGACACGCGGAGAGAATCTTTCGTACGACGATTCGACCAAGTTCTTCCGCGCCCTGACCGAGATCGACGCAAACCCGATCCAGATCGCGGGCTGCCTCGTCGCGCTCGCATCGAAAGGCGAGACCTTTGACGAGATCGCGGGCATGGCGCGCGGAATGCGCGAAAGGGCGGTCCGGATCATCTCGCGCAAGAACATCATCGATATCACCGGAACCGGTTCGAGTCCGGCGAAGACGTTCAACGTCTCGACCGCGGCCGCGTTCGTCGCCGCCGGCGCCGGCCTCGGAGTGGCGAAGCACGGGAACCGCGCGGTGGCCAGCAGCACCGGGAGCGCAGACGTCCTCGGAAAACTTGGTGTAAAGGTCTCAAGCGAGCCGTCGGTCGCGCAGACAAGCCTGAGCGGCGCCGGGATCTGCTTTATGTTCGGCCCGAAATTCCATCCGGCGCTGCGACGCGTCGGCGACGTCAGACGCGCGCTCGGGATCAGAACGACGCTGAATCTGCTCGGCGTGCTCGCCAATCCGGCCAATCCGCAGAAACGTCTGGTAGGCGTTTGGCACAAGTCGCTCGGGCGTTTGATCGGACAGGCGCTTTCGGTATTGGGAACGGAATTGTCGTGGGTCGTGCACGGTTCGGACGGGCTCGACGAGATCACGCTCAACGGTCCGACGTCGGTCGTCGAGGTCAAAGGCGACAAGCTCCGCGAATTTAAGATCTCGCCTTCGGATTTCAAGATCAGTCCCGGTCGGACCGATCATCTCCGGGTTTCATCCGCGGACGAAAGCGCTGCGATCATCCGCGACATCCTGAGCAGCAAACGCCGTGACGAGGCCCGTTCTTTGGTTATCATAAACGCCGCCGCGGCGCTCGTGATCGGAGGCATTGCCAAGGATCCGGTCCATGCCGCGCGTCTCGCCGAGCAGTCGATCGACAGCGGCCAGGCTCAGAACAAACTCGACCGCCTGGTCCAAACGACGAACAAGCGATAGTGTGGAGTTTCTCGTCAGGCGGACCCGGATTCGAAATTCAAGATTCAAGATATTCAAGAAGGTTCGCTGACCTTGAATCTTGAATTTTGAATCTTGAATCTTGATTTCGAATTTTGATTCTTGAACGATCCGCGATTTACGATAAGGTAGAGTTTCGACCAATCCAAAATCCAAAATCGCAAATCCAAATTCGCAAGATGCCCTTCAGCGCACTGTACGCAAAACTCACTGCCTTCCGAAAATCGCTCTTCGATCAGGGCGTTTACAGTTCGCACTCGCTCGGCGCGCCGACGATCAGCATCGGCAATATCACCGTCGGCGGCACCGGAAAAACGCCGATGGTCGCGCATGTCGCGGCATTCCTCGCCGAAAAAGGAGAGAAGGTGTGCGTGATCTCGCGCGGCTACAAACGAGAAAATCCGAAGGCGCGGGTGCTGGTGTCGGACGGCGAATCGGTCCTCGCTGATTCACGGAGCGCCGGCGACGAACCGCTCGAACTCGCAAACCGGTTGATCGGAAAGGCCGTCGTAATTGCCGATCGCGACCGTGTCGCCGCCGCGTCGTGGGCGCTTGAGCGATTCTCGCCGACGGTCTTTGTCCTCGACGACGCATTCCAGCATTTTCGCGCCAAACGTGACCTCGACATCGTTCTCGTCGATGCTACGAACCCGTTCGGCAATCGCAAAACGCTCCCGTTCGGGATCCTCCGCGAGCCGCTCGACGAATTGCAGCGGGCCGATCTGATCGTTATCACGCGATCGAACCTCGTCGATGCGATGCGCATCGCGGAGATCGAAGCCGAGATCAAGGATCATGCGAATTGTCCGATAATCCGTTCGCGGAATGAGTTCGATCGTTTTCAAACCGTCACCGGCGCGCCGACGGATCGGCCGTCCGGGCGCAGATCGTTTGCGTTTTGCGCGATTGGAAATCCTTCGAACTTCTTCGATCAGCTTCGTTTTGAGGAATTCGAGATCGCCGGGACACGTTCGTTCGGCGACCATCATGTTTACTCACAAGGCGACGTCGACGCGATCCGAAACGAAGCACAATCCGCCGGTGCGGACTTGCTGATCACGACCGGCAAGGATGCCGTAAAACTCACTGGATTGGATCTTGCAATCGAATGCGTGGTCGCCGTCAACGGTCTCGGGTTCGACAATGACGAGATCTTGAAAGATCTTCTGATCCGAGCCGCTGACGGAAAACCACTGACGTAGTTTTCATCTTCCCGCCAAATTTCGCGGTCGTACCGCTCGGCATGCGTCGGATTCAGTTCAATTTCGCGTCTTTTCGCGCAGTTTCGCGGTCGGTATTTTGATTCGATCCGTCATGTGAACGGATGATCACTCGCCGTCTTGAGTCTTGCCGCTCTCTGGTTTTTTCGGTGTCGGCGACTTTTGCTCGGTCGGTTTCGGCTGCGGTGTTTTTGCGGGCGTCGCCGACGGGCTCGGCTGCGGCTTCGTCGTTTCCGTCGGAACGGGCGAAACGGCGACGTTCGCAGGGGGTGTCACCGTCGGTTTCGGCGACGGCGATTTCTGGACGTTGACGTTGACGTTCGACTGCGGAACCTGGATCGTGTCGCAGGGCATGAACGGGTTGTTCGGATCGCACGGGCCAACGGTGA
>JAKOSS010000343.1 GCA_029777145.1 Acidobacteriota bacterium
TGATAATGCTCTCGTGTCACGAATCATCACTTCGCTACTAATAACTCTTCTGCTGCTGCCGTCCGTTTCGCCGGCGGCCGCGAAACGGAAGATCGGCTTGCTGATCGTCAACGCCAAGGTCTTCACCGCCGATGCGAAAGGGACGATCGCCGAGGCGGTCGCGATCGACGACGAACGTATAGTCGAGGTCGGGAAATCCGCGGATCTCAGGGCGAAGTATGACGCCGCGAAAGTGCTCGACGTGAAGGGGAAACTCGTAACGCCGGGATTCAATGACGCGCACGTCCATTTTCTCCGCGGAGCGCTCGCGTTGCTGAACGTCGATCTCGTCGGCGCGCCGTCGCTCGCGGCGGCGAAGGAAAAAATCGCCGCGAAGGTGAAGGAATCAAAAACCGGCGAGTGGGTCATCGGCCGCGGCTGGGATCACACGCTCTGGGACGGCAAGTTCCCGAACCGGAAGGACCTCGATGCGGTCGCACCGAACAATCCGGTATTTCTGGTCCGGGTCGACGGCCACGTCGCTTGGGTGAACTCGAAAGCGATCGAACTTGCGGGGATCACTTCCGCGATGAGATCTCCCGACGGCGGCGAGATCGAGCGCGACCCGAAAGGCGAGGCGACCGGAATTCTGAAGGAAACGGCGCAGGGACTCGTCAGCCGGCTGATCCCGCAGCCGACGATGGAACAGCAGCGAAAGGGATTGGAACTGGCGCTCAAGATGGCGCGCGAGTATGGGATCACATCGGTTCAGGACAATTCCGGATACGAGACGACGAAGCTTTATCGCGAGGCATTGAAGCAGGGCAAACTGACGGTCCGCGTTTCGGAATGGCAGAATTTTGAGGATTCCATCGCCGAGATCAAACGTCAGCGCGAGGAGTTCGCGTCTTTCAAGGACGATCCTACAAGGCTGAAACTCAGCGCGCTGAAAGGCTACGTGGACGGGACGCTTGGATCGAAAACGGCGTCGATGCTGGCGCCGTTCACGGACGACGTGATGAATTCGGGAATTCCGCGGAAGTCGCCCGAAGAACTGACGCGGATGATCGTCGAACGCGACAAGGAAGGCTGGCAAATCGCGCTTCACGCGATCGGCGACCGGGCGAACCGAATGGCGCTTGACGGATTTGAGGAAGCGAAGAAGAGGAACATAAGTCGAGACGACCGCCACCGGATCGAACACGCGCAGGTCGTCGCACCGTCCGATTTCAAGCGGTTTGCGGAACTCGGGATCATCGCCTCGATGCAACCGTCGCACGCGATCACCGATCAGCGTTGGGCCGATTCTCGGCTCGGCGAGTACCGCGTTCTCGGGGCGTATGCGTGGCACATGATGAAATCGTATGACGTACACGTGCCGTTCGGGACCGACTTTCCTGTCGAATCGATCGATCCGTACCGGACGCTCTTCTCGGCGGTCGCGCGTCAGGAAGAGAATGGAAATCCGAAGGGCGGATGGAATCCGCAGGAGCGGTTGTCGATGGCCGACGCTATTCGTTGTCACACCTACGAATCGGCGTACGCGGAATTCGCCGAAAAAGATAAAGGCACGATCGAGGCCGGAAAACTCGCCGACCTCGTCGTGCACTCGAATGACCTTCTGACGTGCGAACCGCAGGAGATTCTGAAGACCAGACCGGTCTACACAATCTTCAACGGAACGATCGTCTACCAGCGCTAGAGCTTGACGCTCTTGATGCTGACCCCGCCGTTGGTCGTTACGACACGGATCGGAGCGCCGCCGCCGTTGATGTCGGCGGATACCTGCTTCTTCATCGACCAGCGGTTCTCATCGGTCTTCTCGACCTTCAGTCCCGGAAAATCGCTCGAGAATCCGCCGTTCGTCGTGCCGGCTTCGACGCGCGCCGCGTACGATTCGCTCATCTGCACGCTGACGCCGCCGTTCGTCGTCTGAACGTCGAGCCCGCTTCCGCTCCA
>JAKOSS010000344.1 GCA_029777145.1 Acidobacteriota bacterium
GATAAGTTTGCCGATTCAACATTCAACATTCAAAATTCAAGAATCTTTCCCGACTCCCGACTCTCGACTCCCGACTCCCGACTCCCGACTCATGACTCTCGAACCTAGTTCTTCTTCACGTAACTCCGATGAACGACGACCTTGGATTTCTCGTCGATCGACTCATAGACGGAGTTTTCCGAATCGGCCTTGACGATGATCGTTGTCCCGGTCGGAGCCTTGCGAGTCTCAGCCTTCGCGGCGTCGGCGTCCTTCATGAACGCGCTGACCTGCGGCGATTTGACCGGCCGAAACGCAAGACGCGCGTTGTACTCGGCGACGGCTTCGGTCGCGGCGGCGCGCAGCATTCTCGGCCAGAGCTTCTTGAACAGCGAATTCGACGCGTAAACGTCGGCGCTGTTGATCACGCCGTTGATCGCGAACGCGTACCCGATGACGTCTCCTTCGCTTTCGGCAATTCCCGTGAGTTTTGCGACGTATTCATCGATCGCAGCCTGAACTTTCTTGTTTTCAAGACTTAGCTGCAGCGACGTCTTTGACTTCGACGACTGCACGTCGGCCGAGACGTTCGTCGAGAGTTTCTCCTGAACCGCTTCGACCTGCCTCCAAACCTCGCCCTGACTGCGCGATTCGTTGGCCGCGACCTTCAGTTCCTTCGACACGATCCGGCTGTCGGAGGACGAGAATTTCTTGTCGGATTCGGTCTCGCGCTGCTGCCAACGGCCGGACTCGACGCAGAACGCGGCGATCCTGATGCGGCCCGAACGCGCCGGGACGATGATGCTGACGGCGAGCACGCGGTCCTGCTTGCCGCCTTTGACGATGTCGCCGGACTGGATGAAGACGTCGAATTCCTTCGAGAGATTCTCGACTTCCAACTCGTTCACTTCCGAAGTCTCGTAAACGGCAAAAAGATCGCGCGCCATCGCTTCCTGCAATGTCAGGATCTTGGCGTTTTTCGCCGTGTCCTTGCCGCGGATCAAAAAGATCGTCAGGTTTTTGTAGGTCTGCCCCTCGGAAACGGTCAGCTGTGACGTTTGCGCGAATGCCGTGAAGACTCCGCAGACGGCCAAAAAGACCAAGGCCGTAATTAGTCTGAATTTCATACATGCTCTCCTTAATGCAACACTTCGAACTCGGGGAGAGGTCAATGGTTTGATTCAGAACGGTCGGCGAATGGGAATCTTGCGTCGGATGCAAAATTCAAGAATCAAAATTCAAGATTCAAAATCGGACCCGAATCTTGAATCTTGATTTTTGAATCTTGATTTTTGAATTCTGATCCTTGAATTTTGATTCTTTATCCCTGATGTGTCAGTTTTGATGTCGATGAACAACCGGCCATTGGTGGAGATCTGTGTCGACTCGGTCGAATCGGCGCTTGCGGCCCAGCGCGGCGGCGCCGACCGCGTGGAACTTTGCGACAACCTGATCGAGGGCGGAACAACTCCGAGCGCCGGCGCGATAGGCGTCGCCCGCAATATTCTCGCGATCAAACTGCACGTCATCATCCGTCCGCGCGGCGGTGATTTTCTTTACTCGGACGTCGAATTCGAGACGATGAAAAGCGACATCGAGCACGCCAAACGCCTCGGCGCCGACGGCGTCGTCGTCGGGATCCTCGACGCCAACGGCGAGATCGACAAACGACGGACGCGAGACCTGATCGCCGCGGCGCGACCGATGTCCGTTACGTTCCACCGCGCGTTCGACGTCTGCCGCGATCCTCTCGCGGCGCTCGAAACGCTGGTCGGACTTGGCGTCGACCGGATCCTTACTTCAGGTCAGGAAGCGACCGCGATCGAAGGCGCCGATATGATCGCCGAACTCGTTCGCCGTGCCGGCGACCGCATCACGATCATGGGCTGCGGCAATCTCACCGAACGAAACATCTCAAAATTCGTCGCGCAGACCGGCGTCCGTGAGGTTCACTTCACCGCGTTTAGGAATGTCGACAGCGAAATGCGCTTCAGAAACGAACGTGTCTTCATGGGCGGAAGCCTGCGCCCGCCGGAATACGCCCGAGGGATCACGGATGAACGAATCATCAACCAAACGATCAAAGCGATCTCCGGCTGACCTCGCATAACACGGGGTCCGTCGAATACCATCGATCGACAAGATCTGGCACGGTTCCGACGAAAAAAGCCGCCGGCAATTTCGTCCGGCGGCGCGTCGATCATTCGTTTTGCAAGAATCAATATGTCGGTTCGGGTTCGAAATGTTCGAGCGCGGACTTCAGGTTTCCGGTCATGCCGACGTCTTCGACCTTTTCGATTCCCTTCGCGAGCGATGTCGCGAGGAGCGTGATGACGAAGCCGTTGCCGACGCCGGCGCTCTGGACCGGAACCCAGAAACGGCGTCCGAAAACATGCGTCCCGTCGGGCAGATCGCCCTCGAAACGAACTTCATAAGCCTTCCATCGGCCGCTCTGGATCGTCACTTCGCCCTCGCCGTCGACCTTGAACGAATTTTGGAAATACGTCTTCAGCTGTTCATTCGATTTCTCACTGATCGATTTGAAGTTCGGACGATCGAGCGTCATTGATCCCCGGCTCTTGTAGCGGGTGATGATCATCTGTTCGATCGGTGTGCCCGATTCCGTCCGCGTCGAAATATCGAGGAAATTCTTCGAATCATCAGAACGCTTCATTTCCTGCGGATAATAGATCTCGAAACCGAGGAAGTTGCGGGCGAGATCACCCTTCAGCGACTCCTGACGGTTCACGTAGCGCGTCATTCCCGGCTCGGGTTTCA
>JAKOSS010000345.1 GCA_029777145.1 Acidobacteriota bacterium
ATCAATGCAATCATGATTGCGGCGGTTTTCAGTTCTTTCAACATCTGTTCGTGCTCATGCCAATCCGACGGCGGTCAAAAATACGTCGATCAGTTTGATCCCCGCGAACGGAATGATCACGCCGCCGACGCCGTAAATGAAGAGGTTGCGGCGCAGCAGAACGGACGCCGAAAGCGGCCGATACCGCACACCCTTGAGGGCAAGCGGGATCAGCCCGACGATCACAAGTGCGTTGAAGATAACCGCCGACAGGATCGCGGACTGCGGCGACGCCAACGACATCACGTTCAGTGGCCGCAACACCGGAAATGTCGCGGCGAACATTGCCGGGATGATTGCAAAGTACTTCGCGATATCGTTGGCGATTGAGAATGTCGTCAGTGCGCCGCGTGTCATCAGAAGCTGTTTGCCGATCTCGACGATTTCGATCAGTTTGGTCGGGTCACTGTCGAGATCGACCATGTTACCAGCCTCCTTTGCTGCCTGGGTCCCGGTGTTCATTGCGACGCCGACGTCCGCCTGCGCGAGCGCGGGAGCGTCGTTCGTGCCGTCGCCGGTCATTGCCACCAATTTGCCGTCAGCCTGCTCACGCTTGATCAGCTCCATTTTGTCTTCCGGTCTGGCCTCGGCAAGATAATCATCGACTCCGGCCTCGGCCGCGATCGAAGCGGCGGTCAGCGGATTGTCGCCGGTGATCATCACCGTCCGGATGCCCATTTGCCGCAATTGCTTGAATCGGTCGCGCATTCCGCCTTTCACGACATCTTTGAGAAAGACCACGCCGAGCGGTTCATGGTTTTCCGCGACCACCAGCGGAGTTCCGCCCGCACCGGCAACACGCTCGACGATCTTGCGCAGTTCGGGGCGTTGTCCGTTCAGCGTTCCCTCGAGATATGATTCGATCGCGTCGACCGCGCCCTTGCGGATTTTCCGGCCATTGAGATCGATCCCCGACATCCTCGTTTGGGCGGTGAATGGCAGAAACTCGTGTGTCACCCCGCCGATCTTGCGCCCACGGAGGCCGAACCTGTTCTTTGCGAGCACCACGATCGAACGTCCTTCCGGAGTTTCGTCGGCGAGCGACGCCAATTGGGCCGCATCCGCAAGGCGCAGATCCGAGACACCGGGAAGGGGAATGAACTCGGAGGCGTGGCGGTTGCCGAGCGTGATCGTTCCGGTCTTGTCGAGGAGGAGCGTATCGATGTTCCCGGCAGCTTCCACCGCACGACCGCTCATTGCAAGGACGTTGTGGCGCACGAGCCGGTCCATGCCGGCAATTCCGATTGCCGATAGCAAGCCGCCGATGGTCGTCGGGATCAGGCAGACCAGCAACGAGATCAGAACAAACACGGATTGACGCGCGCCGGAGTAGATCGCAAACGGCTGGAGCGTCGAAACCGTAACCAAAAAGATGATCGTCAGCCCCGCGAGCAGGATGTTGAGCGCGATTTCGTTCGGCGTTTTCTGTCGCGATGCGCCCTCGACGAGCGCGATCATCCGGTCGATGAACGTTTCGCCCGGATTCGAAGTGATCCGCACGGTTATTCGGTCCGACAGTACCTTCGTTCCGCCGGTGACCGCTGACCGGTCGCCGCCTGATTCACGGATCACAGGCGCCGATTCACCGGTGATCGCCGATTCGTCGACCGATGCGACACCTTCGATAACCTCGCCGTCACCGGGTATGAAGTCGCCCGCTTCGACGAGAACGAGATCGTCTTTTCTGAGTTCGGCGGCGCCGACGATGTCGAACTTTCCGTCGGTATTGATTCGCTTGGCCGTCGTTTCGGTCTTCGCTCGCCGAAGCGTTTCAGCCTGTGCCTTTCCGCGCCCTTCGGCCATCGCTTCCGCGAGATTGGCGAAAAGGATCGTGAACCAAAGCCAGGCGGTAATCTGAATCTCAAATCCGATCGATTGCAGGTTACCCGAAAGGAGGTTCAACCCGATCTTGGCCAGTAAATAGACGCTGCCGATCTCAACGACGAACATTACCGGATTCTTCGACATCGTCCTCGGATCGAGCTTGCGAACCGCCTCGCCGAAGGCGCCGGCGAGGATCCGTTTGTTCCAAATGGAAATCTCTTCTTTCATCGGTCAATTGATCTGCCCGCCCAGCATCTGAAAATGCTCAAGAATGCCGGCGAGGGTCAAAACAGGGAAGAATGTCAGCGCGCCGACGATCAGGATCACGGCGATCAGCAACAACGTGAACTGAATCCCGGACACCGGGAACGTTCCGAGCGACTCGGGTACGCGTTTCTTGCGAGCAAGATTGCCGGCGATCGCGAGAACCGGAACGATCATGACGAACCTTCCGATCACCATTGCAATTCCGAGTGTCGTATTGAACCAGATCGTGTTCGCGTTCAGTCCCGCGAACGCCGAACCGTTGTTTCCGACCGCCGAGGCGTAGGCGTAGAGAATCTCGGACAATCCGTGCGGTCCGTCGTTGCCAAGTGACGGCAAGACCCAGTCGGGCAAAAGCACGGCCGCCGACGCGAAGAACAGGATCGTTATCGGGAAGATCAGCATATAGAGGGTCGCCATCTGAATTTCGAATTTCTCTATCTTTTTGCCGAGATACTCCGGAGTTCGGCCGACCATCAACCCGGCGATGAAAACCGTCAGGATAACAAAGACGAGCATTCCGTAGAGACCGGCGCCGACTCCGCCGAAAACGACTTCGCCGAGGAGAATGTTGACCAACAGAACCGTCCCTCCGACTGGCGTGAACGAGTCATGCATCGAATTGACAGCTCCGCACGATGCGGCGGTCGTCACGGTCGCAAAGAGCGCCGAACCGGAAACACCGAACCGCGTTTCCTTGCCTTCCATATTCCCGCCGACGATTTCCTGATCGACGCCCGCCGGAACGAGGGGATTGCCGGAACTTTCGGCCCGGTATGAAACAAAAATTCCCGCGACTAGGAGGATCAACATCGACGCGAAGACCGCCCAACCGTGACCCTGAGAACGAACGGCGCGGCCCAACAAATACGTCAACCCGGCCGGGATGACGAGAATCAGGATCATTTCGGCGAAGTTTGTGAGCGGCGTCGGATTCTCGAACGGATGGGCGGAATTTGCGTTGAAGAATCCGCCGCCGTTTGTCCCGAACATCTTTATCGACAACTGAGAGGCGACCGGTCCGAAAGCGAGCGTTTGCCGGCCGCCGTCAAGCGTTTCGGTCGTAAGATACGCGCCAAACGTTTGAGTGACGCCCTGCGATACGAAAAAGATCGCGGAAATCAACGCCACCGGCAGCAGTACGTAAAGCGTGATTCGGACGATGTCGGCCCAGAAATTGCCGATCCTGTCGGTTTCGATCCTGGAGATCCCTCGTATCAGCGCGATCGCCACCGCGATCCCGACCGCGGCCGAAGCGAAATTCTGCACCGTCATCACCGTCATCTGCGTCAGGTAGCTCATCGTGGTTTCGCCGCCGTAACTTTGCCAGTCGGTGTTGGTGACGAACGCCGCCGCCGTGTTGAATGACGAATGGGGCATCGGAGCCGAGAGCGTCTCCGGGTTGAGCGGTAACCAGAACTGCAGTCTTTGGATCAAATAGGCCGCAAGCATCGAGAGCAGACTAAAAGCCACCAAAGAACGCGAATAGCCTTTCCAATCTGACTCTTCGGAGGCATTGATCCGGCAGATCCGGTAGATCAACCGCTCGACCGGCCGAATTATCGGGCCGAGCACAGGCGGATCGCCGGCCGCCACTTTTTCAAGATAAATACCGATCGGTTTGGCGACGACGGCGATGATCGACAGATAACAAAGAATTTGAAGTACCCCCGCAATTGTCATGTCTCAGTATTTTTCGGGCTTCAGGAGCGCTACGAACAGGTAAGCGATGAGCGCGATCGCGATCGCGCCCGAGATGATCGGATCAGCGTCCACGACGTCCTCCCTTATGCAACGAGTCGCAAAATTCGATGTAGCCCGCGACCGCGGCAAACAAGCCAAAAATCAGCGTGACGAACGCAAAATCATGCATTTCTCATCTCCCTCCGCCCGTTGTTGGTCGGTTGCTCTCAGCCGGTTGTTCCGGGTGAGAATGTCGATTCAATGACGCGACCTTGTCGATCGCATGTGCGGTGAGCGCCAAAAGCGGAAATGCGATGATGCTCAGCGCCGTCGAGATCCATTCGACCGGCTTGCCGTCGGCCGTCAGGATCGATTCCGGGATCAAACCCAAGATCAGCCCACCGAATCCGCAGATTGCTGCCAGCGAACCGGAAACCATCGAAACGGACAGCCATCTGATCCGCCTTCGTGCGGAATCTGAAAACACGTGTGCAGTTTCGGTGACGGACATCCCAACAACGCGGACGGCAACCACCCCGGAGACCCGACGTTGCTTACGCCGCGTCCCGTACCGCAATCGTGGTGACGGCCACCCGTTTCCTCAGCTTTTAGTTTGAACGGTCAAGAATAAGAGTGGTGTAAGGCGTTCGTTAAAGGTTCAAAAGAAGTTCGTAAGGAATGTATAAATTCGCTATTTTCCGTCCGGATCGAAACGATAGCCGACCCACGGTTCGGTCAGAATGTGTCTTGGTTCGGAAGGATCGATCTCGATCTTTTTTCGGATCTGGCCCACGAAAACCCGCAGGTACTCTGCCTGTTCTGTGTAATTGCCGCCCCAAACGGCGCCGAGGAGCGTGCGGTGAGTGATGACCTTGCCCGGACGATTGATGAAGTACGTGAGAAGGTCGTATTCCTTCGGAGTCAGTCGAATCTCGATTCCGCGAACCGTAACGCGTCGGGCGTTGAGGTCAACCCGGAAATCGCCGGCGACGATCAAAGTGTCGGACTCGGTTCTCCGCATATCGGCGCGACGCTGAACGGCCCGGAGCCGCGCTAGAAGTTCGTCGATTCCGAAGGGTTTCGTGACATAATCGTCGGCACCCGCGTCAAGCGCCATGACCTTTGTCGCTTCATCGCCCTTGACCGAAAGCACGATGATCGGAATGTCGGAGGTTTTCCGGATCTCCGCGCACAGTTCGATCCCGGTCATTTCCGGCATCGCGAGGTCCGTGACGATCAGATCGGGAAGCCATTGCCGAATGAGATCGAGCGCGGAACCGGCACTTTCCGCGTATTGCGTTTCGTATCCGTTGGCGATCAGTCCAGTTCGGAGCACACGCAAGATCTGCGGTTCGTCGTCGACGATCAGGATTCGGGTTTTTTGCTGGTTCGCCATAACGATCAATCGTCGCCGATCGGAAGCGAGAAATAGAAACTCGCGCCACCCGTCTCGATATTCCTCGCACCGATCTGCCCGCCGTGCGCCTCGACTATTCCTTTCGCGATCGCGAGACCAAGTCCTTGGCCCGATTGACAGACGCCGCGACCGCGGACGAATTTTTCAAACAGCCGCGAAGAAAGCCCGTCGACGATTCCCGGACCCTCGTCATCGACCGAGAAACTTACAAGTTCGCTGCCGGAACGCCCGGCACGAACAAGTACCTTGGATCCCGATGGCGAATACTTTGCCGCGTTCTCGATGAGGTTGTAGAGCGCCTCCGAGATCGAGCGGGCGTCCACGCGGATCGATGGCAGCTCGTTTTCGATCTCGACCTCTATCGAGCGGCCATTCAGCCG
>JAKOSS010000346.1 GCA_029777145.1 Acidobacteriota bacterium
GATGAAACCAGAGTATTTCTCTTAGTTCGGTCGCCGTCCTCCCACAGAACAGCCGGGAGAATACAATGACTACCACCACATCCGCGGCCAAAGCTTCCGGTTTCCACTTTATCAACGAATTCTGGGGTGGACTCGCGTCGATGCTCGTCGCATTGCCGTCCTCGATCGCCTTTGGTGTTCTCGTATTTTCGGCGATCTCGCCGGAATTGGCCGGTCAGGGAGCGCTTGTCGGTATGATCGGTGCGGCTGCGCTGGGTCTGGTTGCACCTTTTGTCGGCGGCACGCCGGCGTTGGTAACGGCTCCATGCGCCCCGGCCGCCGCCGTGCTGTCAGGCCTCGCGATCACCCTCGTCGACGGTCAGGTTCCCGCCGAACGGATCCCGGGACTGCTCGCACTAACGGCATTGCTCTCGGCCTTTCTGCAAGCGCTCTACGGCTTGCTGAAGGGCGGCCAACTCATCAAATACATTCCATACCCGGTCGTCAGCGGTTATCTTTCCGGCGTCGGATTGATCATCGCGCTTGGCCAGTTTCCAAAACTGCTCGGTTTGCCGGGCGAAACCGGGCTTTTGAATGGACTCGCATCGCCGGGTCTTTGGAAATGGCCGGGCATCATCGTCGGCATCGTGACTGTGATCGTGATGATCTTTGCCGGTCGGTTGACACGCAAGATCCCCGCCGCGATCCTCGCACTTGTCGCGGGCGTCCTTTGTTACTTGATACTCGGTCAGTTCAATCCGGCGCTGATGACGATCGATAACAATCCGCTCGTGATCGGGTCGCTTCAAACCGGCACCCCGTTTCTTCAAAACGTCGGCGACCGTTTCAATTCGCTGCTGACCATCAATCTGGACGACGTGAAAGTGGTGATCTATTCGGCTTTGGCGCTTTCGGTATTGCTGTCGATCGACACCTTGAAAACCGGAGTCGTGCTCGGCGCACTGACCAGAACACGCCACAACTCGAACCGGGGACTGTTCGGACAGGGAGTGGCGAACCTCGCGTCCTTTGCCGTCGGCGGAATGCCCGGCGCCGGGACCATGGGACCGACGCTCGTGAACGTGACCAGCGGCGGACGCCGGACGCTTTCCGGCTTCATTGAAGGGATCTTCGTCGTTCTCGCCATCCTTTTCTTGTCGCCGCTGATCGCGTGGGTTCCGATCGGTGCGCTGGCCGGGATCCTTCTGGTCGTCGCGTTTCGCATGTTTGACTGGGAGGCTTTCGGACTGCTGAGAAATGCGGAGACCCGCTTTGACTTCGTCGTGATCGCGGCCGTCGTGATCATCGCCGAGACCGTCGGCCTCATCTCGGCGTCCGCAACCGGGATCGGGCTCGCGATCCTCCTGTTCATCCGCGACCAGATCCGCGGATCGGTATTGAGACGGCGTGCAACGCTCAAGGTGATCTCGTCCAAGACCCATCGCCTTGAATCCGAGCGGGCGATACTCGACGAACACGGCGATGACGCCGCTGTTTACGAACTGCAGGGAAATCTGTTCTTCGGTACGACGGATAATCTGTTCACCGAACTGGAACCGGACCTGAAGGTTCGCAAGTGGGTGCTCTTCGACATGCGCCGCGTACAATCCATGGACTACACCGCCGCGCATCTGTTTGAGCAGATTCACGATCGCCTGAAGGAGAACGGAGGCGGACTGCTCTTCAGCGGCATGCCGTCAGGGCTCTCCAGCGGCCAGGACCTTCACGGCTACATGCAAAAGGTCGGACTGATCGGCGGCGACGGGGACGACATCCGGATCTTCGAGATCCGTGACGAAGCGCTGGAATGGATGGAGACGCGGATCCTGGAGTCGGCAGGCTGGACGCGGAAGGAGGAATCGTCGGCGCTCGAACTCGAGCAGATCGAATTGTTCAGTGGCTGCGGCGACGAGGTGCTCAAAAAGCTCCGTGAATGCATCGTCGAACGGTCGGTGCGCGCCGGTGAGGAGGTCTTTCGGCACGGCGACGAAGGTGACGAGATCTTTTTCGTGCGGCGCGGCGAAGTTCGGATCCTGCTTCCGCTCAAGGGCGACAAGGTTCACCATCTCGCGACGTTCGGAAGGGGCGATTTTTTCGGCGAAATGGCGTTTCTTGACCGCGGTGTAAGGTCGGCCGACGCTGAGGCCAAGACGGACTGCGACCTCTATGTGTTATCGAGGGAAGAATTCGACAAACACGCGATCGACGATGCCGTCCTCGGTGTCAGGGTATTCGAACGCGTCGCGCGAGCCGTTTCGCTGCATCTGCGACATACGGACACCGAGGTCCGCGCGCTTGAAGACAGATAACCGATTTCGGGATTCGGATTTGGCTCGGCTACCGATCGCCCGATCGCCCGCTCTCGATGCCCGTTCGCCCGCTCTCGATGCCCGTCGCTGCCGCTCCCGGTTCTGACTCGGCTACCGATCGCCCGCTCTCCCACTCACCCGTTCGCCCGCTCTCGATTTGCCGGTCGCTGCCGCTCCCGGTTCTGACCACCGACCACCGACCACTGCCTCCTACCACCGGCCACTGACCACGGCCACTGACCACGGCCACTGACCACTGACTACCGACCACTAATCGCGTTCCTTTTGAAGAACTCAATCATCTTCGGAATCGAGGCGACCGGGAATTCGTGGCCGGCGTCGCGGATTTCGACAACGAGTTCGGTCTTGCCTGTACCCTGGTAAGTCGTGATGTCGCCGTCTTTCTTGCCTTTTTCGGCATCGATGCCAAGCAATTTTTGAACGACCGGGATTGAAAGCTTTTGACCGCGGGCCGGGACGAGCGGATCATTTTCGCCGATGCTCATCCAGATCGAACGCGGGACCGCGTCGCGGATCATAAGTCCGCCTTGCGCCGAAACCGAACAGAACGCCGCGAACTTCTCGCCGCGCTTGGCCCACAACACGTTCACGAACCGCGCTCCGTTCGAATGGCCGACCGCATAGATGCGGTCCTCATCGACCTTGTAGTCTTTGATCAGTCGTTTCAGCACCTCATCGACGAATTTCAAATCGCGGTCGGCCAATTCACCCGGATTTTTCTGCCATCCGTTCTTGTCACCCGCATCGTCAGTGATCCCGACGACTCCCGGGATTCCCTGCAGATACACGACAAGAGCTTCTTTCCACTGATCGTGAAAGTTGAGCCGGCGTTCGGCGATCCGCGCGCTTCCACCGTGACCGTGAAAGACCAGCACGACCGGCGACTTCTTTTTCGTCGCCTCGCCTTCGTGCACGATGACGAATCGTTTGACGCCGTCGATCTCGAAATCGAGTTGCTTTTGGGCTTGAACGGTTAACGAAATGACAACGGTTAACAGGATGACGAAAGCGGCTTTGATTACCATGTTTCGTTAGACTGCCGCAATCAGGCGATGGCCGACAAAACCTTTCCTTATCTCGAATTTACGGCCAAGTTTCAGCTACTTTCTATGATAAAATGCAGGCTACGCGGTATGCGGAGAACGATTGAAAAAGTGGTGACAAAGTCGAGCATGCATTCGCAGGTCAAGGATATCTCGTATTGGAAAACCCGCAATTACGCGGAACGGCTTGTTGCGTTGGAGGAAATTCGGCGCGAGTACAACGACTGGAAGTACACGGATGCTGAACAAAGATTTCAGAGAATTCTTCGAGTGTCTAAACTCAAGGAACGTTAGGTATCTCTTGATCGGCGGTTATGCGGTGGCCTTTCACGGTCACCCTCGCTACACAAAGGACATCGACGTATGGTTCGACCGAACGGAAGCGAACGTTGC
>JAKOSS010000347.1 GCA_029777145.1 Acidobacteriota bacterium
CCGAAGGTCAAATTCGACGAGAACTTCAAGATCAACACCGAGACCTATTCGGGTTCGGCCGCATTCTCGATCCCGTTCACGGTCGCGGCGGATGCGCCGGCCGGCGAACAGACGCTTACGGTAAACTTTCGATTTCAGGCATGCAACAACGAGGTTTGTTTGCCGCCGCGAACGGTGAAAGCGACCGCCGCCGTGACGATCGGAGCGGGAAAGACCGAGCCGACTCCGTCGCCGACCGCAAGTCCGAGCGCGACTCCGACCGTGTCGCCGTCTGTTTCGCCGACGCTGACACCGGCGAACACGAATACAAATCTTGCTCTTTCGAACACGAACGTCGCCGAAATGACGCCCACGCCGGATAGCACTTCTAACGGTGAGACGGTTTCGCACGTTTCGGAAGCGAACCGTGTCGCCTCGGGGAATGACCTCGAGAACGGCGGATTCTGGGGCTATATCTGGCTCGCAATGTCGTTCGGCGCACTCTCTTTGCTGACGCCGTGCGTCTTCCCGATGATCCCGATCACCGTTTCATACTTCACGAAGAACGCGGCCGACAGCCACGCCGGATCGATCCGCGACGCGCTGAACTACGCGGCCGGCATTATCCTGACGTTCACCGCGCTTGGCATCGCGCTCGCGCTTCTGTTCGGCGCGGCCGGCATAAATCAGTTCGCCGCGAACCCGTGGATCAACCTCGTGATCATGGGGATCTTCTTCGCGTTCGCCTTTAGTTTGCTCGGCGCATACAACATCGGAATTCCGCCGAGCATCCTGAATCGGCTCGACAAGCTGACGAGGGCGAAAGAAGGCAGCAAAACGCTCGGACTGCTCCTGATGGGCCTGACGTTCTCACTGACGTCGTTCACCTGCACCGCGCCGCTCGTCGGCACGATCCTCGTCGCCGCCGCGAACGGAAAGCTGTTTTACCCGATCGTCGGGATGCTCGCGTTTTCGAGCGTCTTCGCGTTGCCGTTCTTCATCCTCGCGGTCGCGCCGCGGCTCCTTCATTCGCTGCCGAGTTCGGGCGGTTGGATGAACGCGCTCAAGGTCGTCATGGGATTCCTCGAGATCGGCGCCGCGCTCAAGTTCCTATCGAACGCGGATCTCGTCTGGGGCTGGGGGATTTTCACCCGCGAGGTCGTGATCGCCGGCTGGACCGGACTTTCGGTGATCATCTTCATGTACCTTCTCGGGGTGTTCAAGCTCTTCCATGATTACGGCGAAACGAAGATCGGGTTGATCCGCGTCCTGAACGCGATCTTCTTCATCACGCTCGCGTTCTATCTGCTGACCGGATTGTTCGGAGCGAAACTTGGCGAGATCGAGTCGTTCCTACCGCCGGCGAAGGAAAGCCTGACCGGATCGTCGAGCGAAAAGAGCGGCGAACTCGATTGGATCGTGAACGATTACAAGGCGGCGCTCGAAAAGGCAAAGGCCGAGAACAAGCCGGTTCTGATCGATTTCACGGGTTACACGTGCACGAATTGCCGCTGGATGGAAGTCAATATGTTCCCGAAGCCGGCGGTCAAAGCCGAACTCGCGAACTTCGTCCGCGCGAGACTCTACACGGACGGCGAGGGCGAGCCGTATGAAACTTATCAGAAAATGCAGGAAGAACGATTCGGAACCGTCGCGCTGCCGCTCTACGCGATCGTCTCACCGGACGATAAGATCATCGCGCGGTTCGAAGGGCTGACGAGAAGCGAACAAGAGTTCGCGAAGTTTCTCAAGACGCGGTAATCAGTGGTCAGTGGTCGGTGGTCAGTGGTTGGTGGTCAAAGTTGGAATTTCGTTCCGACAATCGCAAATCGAAAATCGCAAATCGCCTCACTGCTTACTGCTCACGGATTACTGCTTACGACTCATGGAATTGCCGCGTAAACGCGGAACTCCAAACTCCGACCACCGACCTACTATTTCCCAAACTCATACATCACATAGACATTGAGCGCGCCGGGCGTGATCTCGTGCCTGATCCCGGTCGCTTTCATACTCAAACTTCCGCCGTTCTGGATCGGGACGGTGAATGAAACGCGATCCATCTGCAGGATATTGATCGGGTTGATCTTGCGGTCGATCGAATTCTGGACCATTCGCGCCAGCAATCCGCTCCCGATCCCGCCGGCGCCGCTCAGATTGACCTCACGGACCTTTGCGCGCCCGACCAGCGTCTGCTTTTCCCTATCGAATTCGAGGTCGATGCTTGTTTGCGCGACGCCTGAAAAATCGACGCAGCCGATGAACGGAGGATTGTAATTTCCCGAAAAGGCGATCGGAGCAAGGATCTGCCCGTCGCGGAACCGGACCGCCGTCGCGACGCCGTCGATTTCACGCTGCAGTTTGATGGACTCCGTGCAGGCGCCCGGATCGGACGTCGGACCGCTCAACAGGCCGTTTGCGTCCGTCTCGATCGATCGATTCACCGACAGCGGAAATTCAGGCGCACCCGAATTCTTGAAGATCGCCTCGAGCAAAGCCTCGAAGAACTTCTCGTCAAGCCGGAGCGCCACTTCGGCGGACTGCGAAAACGCGGTCGTGCTGAAGATCATTGAAACAAAAATCGCGATCGGGAACAGTCTTTTCATCATGCAACCTCGGAACGAATCTATCGCTAAATAGATAAGTTCGACAAACATGACGTTGTCCGTCAAATGCGCTTGCGCAAAAAGCCGGTTCGGGTTCGTCGTATTCGTGTAAAATACACGAAATATGAAAACCGCATCCGTCGTCGCAATCGTCGTTTTGTTGTGTCTTGCGGTCCACGCGCAACGCACAGTACCGTTGAAATCCGACCTTCAGCGGTTGGTTGAGACCGAGAAGGAGTTCGCGCGGACCGCTTCGGAGAAAGGCACGAAGACGGCTTTCCTCTCGTTTCTCGCCGACGACGGGATCGTCTTCAACCCGACCGAGATCAACGGAAAGCTCTACTGGAAGAACCGGCCCGAATCACCGGCGTTACTTTCCTGGAATCCGGTTTGGGCGGACGTCTCATCGAACGGAAAGTTCGGGTACACGACCGGCGGCTGGGAATTCCGGCCAAAGGGGAAGAACGACAAGCCGACCGGCTTCGGTGAATACGCGACGATCTGGGAAAAACAGGCCGGCGGCGAGTACCGCGCGCTGCTCGATATCGGCATCTCCCATCCGACGAGCAATTTGTCGAACGGCAGCTGGCGTTCGCCATCCGACGCGGGACTCGGACAGTCGCACAACAAACCGGTCGACAACGACATCCTCAACGACATCTTCTCGAACAAGAGCATGGCGAACGGGTATTTCAACTACCTCGCCGAAGACGCGATCGTGCTGCGCGACGGAAATCTTCCGTTCAGCGGACGTAAGGCCGCGTTCCTCGGAATGGAGCGGATGGAAAAGGAGTTCCCGGATTCGAGTTTTCTCAAGTTCAGCGCGAACACGTCGAAGATCTACGGCAACATGATGTACGTCTACGGGTTGTATTCATTGACCCACAAGGACAATTCGGTAACGCGCTGGAACTTCATGCAGGTTTGGAAACGGCGCGATGGAAAATGGCAGATCGTGCTCGACGTTTTCAACAAGATCGAGAAATAGAATCAAGGTTCAAAATTCAAGATTCAATATTCAATATTCAAAATGCGGACGCGGGTTTTTGACTATTGAATCTTGAATATTGAATTTTGAACCTTGAGTTTTGAGTTCCGACTCTTATTCGCCGGCCTCGGCGGCGACCTAAACTCCCGAACCCAAGCCGAACACTTTGAAGTAAGCGTACGCCTCGGCGGCATAGACGACCGGCGCAACGAAGATCAATCCGATCCCGCATAGCAACGCTCCCGCGATCGCCAGCAATCCCTGGAGCAGCATCAATCCGACGAC
>JAKOSS010000348.1 GCA_029777145.1 Acidobacteriota bacterium
GAACGCGATATAGAACGCGACGATCGTCGAAATAGCGATCGTGCCGCAGGCGACGACGCTGCTGAACAATTCGTTCTTGAGCTTGCCGCCGATCAGCCAGTTGATCACCGCACCCGCGAGCGGGGCGAAAATAATCAGACTAAGTAAGTTGTTTTCAGTCATTTGATTTCTAAAACAAAAACTCGTCGTCTTCGTTTTCCAATTCAAAATTCGTCGCGTTCAATTCTTCCCAAGTCCGCGAAACCGTTTCGGATAGGCCATGTTTGGCGATCCAATCCGGAATCTCAGAACGCAAGTTCGGGAACGCCAAGAGCAACAAAGCCAAATCCCTCCAATCAGTTCCGGACTTTGGGCGTCCTCTTCGGGCTTGGTACGAGACGAGCTTGCTGCCTATCAAGTCAACAGGGTTAAGAACCGAAACGTCCTCGATCAGGTTGGATTCCGGCAGATTCTCGACGCTTCGAATGTCTGCCAAGTGCCGATTCCCTTCTTTTCTCAACTGAAAAATCCGGAATCCGCGTCCGTCCCCAACCTCGCGGATTCTGACGGCGATGTTGAATTTCGCGTTCAAATGCGATCGGAGTTCCTCCGAGAAGGCGGCAGCCCTGATCGACATCAAATCGACGTCCTGTGTCATTCTCGGTTCGCCTACATATGCATTGACGGCCTGCGCCCCGAACAGCACCACGTCGCGCCGACCTTGAAGAAACTCAAGAATCGCCCGGTGAATATCGGACAGCGGCAACGTCTCATGCATCGCGAACTCATTGAATGTCAGTACATCGGCCGACAACATAAACGAAACGAAAGCTAATTCTTCAAAAGGCTCGCGTCGTCGACGTCAACCGAGATGCGGTTGCGGAAGAACGCGATGATGATGCCGAGCCCGACCGCGGCTTCGGCGGCCGCGACGCTCATTACCATGAACACAAAAAGCTGCCCCGTGACGTCGGCGTAGTAGCGCGAGAATGCGACGAACGTCAGATTCACGGCGTTGAGCATCAGCTCGATACACATGAACATCCCGATCGCGTTTCGCTTGAATATCACCCCGACAGCGCCGATCGTGAACAGCGTGCCCGACAACGCCAGATAGTTTGTTAAAGTCGGTTCCATAAAGTCATTTGGGAATGGGGATTTGTGAATTCGGTTTGAATTCGAACACCCAATTCCGTGCATTAATTATTTTTCGGGAAAAGCATGGGATTCGACCAATCCGAATTCACAAATCCCAATTCCCAAATCGAGGACTAGTCCTCGTGATGCATTCTCTCGAGTTCGTGCTCGACAACAAGTTCCATTTCCGGCTGCGCCAGGCGTCGGACGAGGATCACGCCGCCGATGATCGCCATCAGGAGAAGAATCCCGACGATCTCGACCGGCAGCAGATATTTCGTGTACATGTTCATGCCGATCGACGCTGTCTCGCCAACCGTCACGGTCGGATCGATGTCCGATGCCGGACCTTTCTTGACGACCGCGAAGATGAAGAAAGTCTGCGCCAGGAGAACGACGCCCAGAAAACCGCCGATCGCGTACAGATAGCTCAGCCTCGTGACAGGTTTGTCGTGCTCGAGATTGAGCAGCATGATCACGAAGACGACGAGGACCATGATCGCGCCGGCATAAACAAGCACCTGCACCGCGGCGATGAACGGCGCCGCGAGCGTCACGTATATGCACGACAGCGCAACGAAGACTCCAATGAGCGAAACGGCCGAATATAGCGGATTGCGATGATAGACCATCGACAGCGCGCATCCGATCGCGATTCCGGCAAAAAGATAGAACAAAACGGTTGTAGCCATAGAATTTGCCGCCCGACGGCGGAACTCCGAACTAACTGTTCAAAAAGTAAATGACGACCACGCTCAGGATGACGTTGAGCAAAGCGACCGGAAGCAAAAACTTCCATCCGAAGTTCATCAGCTGGTCGAACCTGAACCGCGGCAACGTTCCCCGGATCCAGATGTAAAGGAACAGGAAACAGCAGATCTTGAAAACGAATGCCCCGACGCTGATCACCGCGTACAGCAGCGATCCTTGCTCAACGATGTGAGACAATCCCGGAACATACCATCCGCCGAGGAACAGCGTCGTCGCCATCACCGAAACGGTGAACATGTTGACGTATTCGGCCATGAAGAAAAGCGCGAATTTGAGCGCCGAGTACTCCGTGTGGAACCCGGCGACGAGTTCGGTTTCGGCTTCCGGAAGATCGAACGGCACGCGGTTCGTTTCAGCGAACGCCGCGATCAGGAACACCATGAAACCGATGAACTGCGGGATGATGAACCATTTGAACGGCGACTGCGTCTGCGCAAGAATGATCCCGTTCAGGTCGAGCGTCCCGGCGAGCATCACGACACCGAGCACCGACGCTCCCATCGCGAGTTCGTACGAGATCATCTGCGCCGATGACCGAAGTCCGCCCATCAGCGAATACTTGTTGTTCGACGACCATCCGGCAAGCGCGATCCCGTACACTCCGACCGACGTGATGCCGAGAACATAGAGCACGCCGACGTCGATCTTCGCGATCGCAAGCGTCACGCCCTTCGCGGCTTCCGCAGTATAGGCGACGGCCGGTCCGATATAAGCGACGCCGGTCGCATAGGGAACGAGCCAGCCGAGCGGATCATTTACCGCCGGTCCGAACGGATAAACGACCATCGGCATCAATGCACAGCCAAGCGCGACGAGCGGCGCGAGGAAATACATGAACTTGGTCGATTTGTCGGGAACGAGGTCTTCCTTCAGGATGAACTTCAGAAGGTCCGCGAACGGCTGAAGCACACCCCACGGTCCGACCCGGTTTGGGCCGATGCGGCCCTGGATCCAGCCCAGAACCTTGCGCTCGGCGAGGACCGTATATGCCACGATGACCATCACGCCGCCGAACGCCGCGACAATGGCGACGGCCGAGACGATGAACGGAAACGCTGTTTTTAGAATCTCTTCCATTTTCTGAAACGCATCGGATCAAGTCCGACGAGATAATTGTTGGTCGCGGTAAACGACCCGCCGTCCGATTTGCCGGTCGCTGCCGCTCCCGGTTCCGACAACTACGCCGCCGCGCCGCTTTCACGCTTCGTGCCGTCAGGATTCAACTGCACGAGCGGCGAAACGAACAAGCTGTCCGGTTTCGGATTTCCGCTAGCGAGCAGATGGAACTGCGGCGTCTTCGACGTCATCGTCGTCAAACGGTGCAGTTTGTGTCCGACCTTCGGCGTCTCGGTGATCTTCTCGGCCTCGTCCGGCAGGGAAGCCGCCGATTCCGAAAGCGCTTTGAGCGCATCCGAGACGTCGCGATCGGCAACCTCGTACTTCGCCGAAACCGGGCGCGACTCGTCCTTCAAATGCGGATAGCGCAGACCTTCGTAGGCGGCGACGGAATCGGCGATCGCCTTGAAGACGGCCGTCGCGGCGAAATTGTAGCCAAAATCGACTCCCATTTCGCGGGCGATCAGGCTCGTGATCATCCAGTCTGCCTTTGCCTGGTTGAGCGGTTCGATCGCTTGTCGAACGCGCTGCACGAATCCCGAATTGTTTGTGAACGTGCCGTCAACTTCGGCGAAACTCGCCGTCGGCAGAACGA
>JAKOSS010000349.1 GCA_029777145.1 Acidobacteriota bacterium
GATCCGCGAATTGAGGAAGCTCCGGTACACGATGCTTTTCCTCCTCGCTTATCTTTTCTATAACGACGGCATCCAGACCGTTATCCTGCAGTCGTCGGTCTTCATGTCTTACGAACTCTTTACTGCCAAGGGACTCGAGGTCGACCGTTCTTTTCTGCTGCTGATCTTCATCATCGCGCAGCTCACGGCCTTCGCCGGCGCGCTCGGCTTCGAGCGGATCGCCCGGTTCATCGGAACCAAGCCGACGATCATGGTCTTGCTCGCGATCTGGTGCGCGATCGTGATCTACACCTATGCGTTCTTCGAAACCAAGAATCAGGCCTACGTTATCGGCGGACTGATTGGAATGGTTCTCGGTTCGGCGCAGGCGCTTTCGCGTTCCCTTTATTCGCAAATGATCCCGGCCGGCCGCGAATCCTCGTTCTTCGGACTTTACGAGATCTCCGAAAAGGGTACATCGTGGATGGGACAGATCATGTTCACGATCATCGTCGGCGCGACCGGTTCGTTCCGGCAGGCGATCCTCGGGCTCATCGTTTTCTTTATCGTCGGAAGCATAATTCTGCTGTTCACCGACACGACGCGGGCGATCCACGAGGCCGGAAATCTGACGCCGGAGGAGGCCGAACTGAGCGCGCAGCCGAATCTCTGACATTCTTGGTCAATCGAGGTTATGCGGCTATAATCTATGTGGCTGCCGGCACCCCGGCCCCGAAACGACTGTGATTCCAGAAACCAAAGACAAGATCATCACCATCTTCGGCGGATCGAAGTGCGGCGAGGATTCCGAAGAGTACAAGGAAGCGAAAAAACTCGGCGGGCTTCTCGCCGAAGCCGGCTACACGATCTGTACCGGAGGCTATCTCGGGATCATGGAGGCCGCGTCGCGCGGCGCCCGCGAGAAAGGCGGACGCGTCTTCGGGATCGTGATGAACCAGTTCAAGTCGGAACCCAACCGATATCTGACCGACAAGGTCGCGAGCGATCATTTCTACGACCGGCTTCAGAATCTGATCACGCGATCGGTCGGTTTCGTCGCGTTCCGCGGCGGAATGGGAACCGTCACCGAGATCTCTCTTGTCTGGAATAAGCTCCAGACCCGCGTGCTCGAACCGCGTCCGCTGGTCCTGATCGGCGAATGCTGGACGGACGTCGTCGCTTCATGGCGCGAGAACCTGGTCGTCAGCGAAGCGGACGTTTCTCTTCTCGATTTTGCCGACGACGCGGACGCCGCGCTGCAGATCATCGTCCAAAAGACCGTAGGACGGCAAGTTTGACCCTTCTCCCGCCGACAATATTATGAATTGCCCAAACTGCAACGCTTCGTTGCTTCCAAACGCCAAATTCTGCGGAGCCTGCGGCACCGTCTTGGGTGCGCCGCAATCCGCCGGACAACAACAGTCCGTGCCGCCTTCGGCGCCGGGCGGTGCGTTCCATTTCGATACCGACGGCCGCGGCCAGGGTCGCGGCTATAGGTGGGCTATCGAGCATCAGGGCGCCTTCGCGCTCGCGGTCGTCAGACTTCAGCCTGAGCAGTCGATCGCCGCCGAGGCCGGCGCGATGGTTTCGATGACGTCGAACGTCGAGCTGTATTCGGAGATGAAGGGCGGGATCTTCGGCGCCCTCAAACGTGCGGTCGGCGGCGAATCGGCGTTCGTTTCGACGTTCACGGCGCGCGGCGGCGCGGGCGAGGTGACGCTCGCACCGGGAGCTCCAGGAGACGTTGCGGGGATCGAAATGAACAACCAGACGTTCATGGTGCAATCGAGTTCATATCTCGCAGGCGACGTCTCGCTGACCGTCGACACCAAATGGGGCGGCGCGAAATCGTTCTTTGGCGGCGAGGGATTGTTCGTGCTTCAGGTTTCCGGCGCGGGCCTGCTGCTCGTTTCTTCGTTCGGTGCGATTCACCGCCGGACGCTCGCCCCGGGTGAACAGTACGTCGTCGATACGGGCCATCTCGTCGCCTGGGAAGGCCACATGCCGTATCAGATCCGGAAGGCGGCCAAAAGCGGATTCTTCCGCAGTTTCCTGAGCGGTGAAGGTCTCGTCGCCGAATTTACCGGTCCCGGCGAGATTCTGATCCAAACCCGCAATCTGGCCGCATTCGCCGGACTTCTCAAGCCGTTCTTCCCGAGTCAGAGCGGCAGCGGAGGCGGCGGCGGATTCAACTTCGGAAGCTGAACGCAGCGATGGCCCGATCCACGAAAGATCATCAGAAAGGACATTCCGTCCTCAGCGCGCGGTCGGTCTCGCGCGGGACCGCGATCGGGACAGCCGTGTGTCTTCACGGACGCAAACGTCAGTTCAACAGGGTTTCGATCGACGTCGCGAAGATCGACAAGGAGATCCGCCGCTTTCGCGCGTCGATCAGGTTGGCAAGGCAGCAACTCCGCAAGATCGCCGCGGGGCCGGATGCGGCATCGACCGGCGTCTTCGACATGCATCTCATGATCCTTGACGACCGCAGTTTCAACGACAAGGTCGAGCGCCAGATCATCGACCAGAAAGTGAATGCCGAGTGGGCGGTCAAATCCGTCACCGACGCCTACGTACACAGCCAGAAATCGATCGCTGACGAGCATCTTCGCGAAAAATACATCGATCTCGAGGACATCGCCGACCGCATCCTGACAGCGCTCGGCGGCGGCCGGCAGTCGTCGCTCGCGCTTAAACGCGACTCGATCGTCGTTGCCAAGGAACTGAAACCCTCGACGCTCATCGAGCTGACGGCGAGCAATCCGCGCGCGATCGTCACCGAACACGGCGGTTGGACGTCGCATACGTTCATTTTGGCGCGCGAACTCAATCTTCCGTCGGTGGCCGGCGTCAAAGGAGTGTTTCGCCGGATCAAGGACGGGGACGAATTGATCGTCGACGCCTATGACGGAACCGTGATCGTCGGCCCAACGCCGGAATCGCGCCGGAAATACGTCACCAAGCGAAACCGGCGCACGCTCCTCGACACCGAGCCGATGCAGTCGGCGCCGCGGGAACTGAAGACGCTTGACGGCCGCGAGATCGTCATTCGTGCAAATGTAGACATTCCGGACGTTTATCCGCGGGCGAAGCAACTGGGTTCGCTCGGAATCGGCCTTTACCGTTCGGAGTTCCTGTTCAATCAATTCAAGGGCTTCCCTTCCGAAGCCGAGCAGGTCCGCGCGTACAAGAAGATCGCCGGCGAGGCGGCGGGCGATCCGGTCCGGATCCGAACATTCGATCTGAGCGCCGATCAACTCGTCGCGCAGACGGGCGAAAAAGAGAAGAACCCGGCGCTCGGCGTCCGCGCGATCCGCCTGATGCTGTCGCACCGCAAGGAATACCGGACCCAGTTGCGCGCAATCCTGCTGGCGTCCGTCGAGAATCCGATCGACATCGTCGTGCCGATGGTCTCGGATATCTCAGAGATCGACGAAACCAAACGCCTGCTTGAACGTGAACGGCAGACACTGAAAAAGAGGGGCATCGAGGTCGCCATGCCGAGGATCGGGGCGATGCTCGAGGTTCCGGCAACGGTGATGATCGCCGAAGAGATCGGACGCGAGGTCGATTTCTTCTGCCTCGGTACGAACGACCTCGTTCAGTATCTTCTGGCCGTCGATCGCGACAACGCCGGCGTCGCCGATTCGTTCCGAAGCCTTCATCCCGCGGTCATCCGTTCGATCAGAACGGTTCTTGCCGCCGGCACGAAGTGCGGAATTTCAACCGTGATCTGCGGAGAAATGGCCGGATCGCCGGCATACGTCGCGCTGCTTGTCGGCCTCGGCGCGACCGAACTCAGCATGAACGTCAATTCGATCCCGCGAGTCCGGCGAACCGTCGAGGGCATCGCGTTCGAAGAAGCCCGGAACATCGTCAACGAGCTCACGGCGTGCCGTCGAAGCGACGAGGTCGAGGAC
>JAKOSS010000350.1 GCA_029777145.1 Acidobacteriota bacterium
CATTTTTTGCCATCGGAGATCATTTCGTGGCTCACGGCGAAGGGCAAGGTCGATTTTCCGCAGGCGATCATCGTCACCGATTTCGACGCCCACGCGATGTGGCTTTGCCGCAACTACGCGATGTACTTCGTGGCGCTCGAAGAAACTCGGATTCATCTCGAAAAAACGGGGATCGACCCCGCGAAGATCCGCGTCACGGGAATTCCGATCGATCCGGTATTCGCGGAGTCCCGCGATCAGATCGAAATGCGGCGCGAGCTTGGGCTCGACGCGGACCGCCTGACGATCATGGTCTCCGCCGGCGGCTTCGGGGTCGGCAAGATCGAACCGCTGCTGCGAGCGCTGAGCGAACTGCAGACTCGATCACAGGTCGTCGCGATCTGCGGGCGCAATGATGAATTGCGGGCAAGGCTCGCCGCCTACGCGAATGCCGAACTCAAGAGCGAACGGGTGCAATTTCATCCGATCGGGTTCACGACCGAAATGGACAAATATATGTCTGCATCCGATCTCATCGTCGGGAAACCCGGCGGACTGACCATGTCGGAGGCGCTCGCGAAAGGCCTGATCTTCTGCGTCGTGAATCCGATCCCCGGACAAGAGGAACGCAATTCCGATCATCTTCTCGAAGAAGGCTGCGCGATCCGGTGCAACAATCTTCCGGCGCTGGCATTCAAGATCGACAAACTTGCGGGCGATCCGGATCGATTTTCCGCGATGCGCCGGAATGCGCTTCGCCTCGCGCGCCCGAACTCGGCGATCGACATCGCGTCGGCACTGATTTGATTTCCGATTAATTCCGACTTTCGCGATGCCTTCCGCGTCTAAACACTGTGCGCCGGAACGACCGGCTACGCGGCCGGGGCGACGTTTGATAAGATTCTCGTGCGAAAGCGTACCTTGAGAACACGAGTTGATGTTGCAAAGCTTAACGGATGAACAGTTGGTCGAATTGGCTGTTTCAGAGGATTCGGATGCATTCGGCGAGATCGTTAAACGTTGGGAGCGCAAGATGTTCGCGCTCTGCTACGGTATGCTCGGCCGCGAAGACGAAGCCCGTGACGCCGTCCAGGAATCGTTCATTTCGGCGTACCGTAACCTAAGCAACTTCCGCGGCGACGCAAAGGTCTCGTCGTGGCTTCACCGGATCGCGGTGAACCAATGTTTGACAAGGAAGCGACGGACAAAGACGCGATCGGAAACCTATATCGATGACGATGATGGCTCCGAGGACGCTTATTTTGTGGCGCCGGCCGAAAAATCGCCGTCACGTTCGATCGAGCAAAACGAGCGGACACGGCTCGTCAGACAGGCGGTGCAAACGCTGCCCACGGAACTGAAGGAAGTGATCGTCATGAAGGAGTTTCAGGAGATGACGTTCCAACAGATGTCGGAGGTTCTCGATCTGCCGTTGAGCACGGTCAAGAGCCGGCTTTACACGGCGTTGAAGCAATTGCGGATGAAACTCGAAAAGGTGTCGCTTGAGGTCATATGACAAATTTCCCCAACAAGTTTACACAGGAAGCCGATTGCGGGTTCGCGGCGGACGTTCTCTCGTATCTCTACGGTGAACTTCCGGCGAACGAAACGGCGACGGTCGAGTCGCACCTTCGCGAATGCGTCGGATGTGCGGCCGAAGCGGAATCGTTCGCGGCGCTGCGCAGTTCGATAGCTGATTGGAAGCACGAGTTCGATCTGATGCCGACTCCGCCGATCCGGGTCGATGAACGGCAATCCGTCGCGCCGGCCGTTCCGTCGACCTCGATCTTCGATGCGATCCGGGCGTTTCTCGCGGGCTTCCCGACGCTAGCCGCGACATCGGCCGCAGCTTTGCTCATCGCCGGCTTCGGAGCTTTCTATCTACTGACGCTCGACCGCGACAACGACGTCGCCGAAACGAGCCAAAACCGTCCGAAGGCATCGCCAACGACCAAATCGACGCCGGCGGCGAAATCCGAACCGGTCGACACGACCGCCGCGGTCACGAATGTCCCGGCAAAGACGACCGAGGCGCCGGCCGACGTCAAGCCGGTCAAAACCGCTGAACGTCAGCCAAGGTCGACGCCTGATAAGACGCCGCGCACCAACAATCGCAAAACAAACGTCAATCCGCCGAAGGACGACCGGGCACAGGCCCCGACGCTGATCGACGAGAACGGTGACGAAGACGACACGCTGCGGCTCGCGGACCTGTTCGACGAGATCGGCAGCGAATAATTTGGTTTTTATCGGATACCAAGATGAAACGAACACTCATTGAACGCATCATTCCCCTACTGGTCGCTGTTTTGCTCCTGTCGGTCGCCGCTTTGGCGCAGGACGAGACGCCGCAGCCGACGCCCGCAAACGTCCGTCCGAACCAGCAGATTCGGATAATGCGTGAACTCAATCTGACGCCGGATCAGGTTCAGCAGATCCGGCGGATCAACGTCGAACGAAAGCCGTTGATGCAGCAGGCGCAGATGAAGCTCCGGCAGGCGAACCGCGCCCTCGACGCCGCGATCTACGCCGACGACGCGAACGAAGAGATGATCCGCGAGCGGGTCAAGGACGTCTCGCTGGCACAGGCCGAGGTTACACGGGTCAAGACGTTTACCGAGGTTTTGATCCGGAAGGTACTGTCACCCGAACAACTTGCGAGGTTCCGGGAACTTCGCGAGCGGATGATGCAGCGACAGGAGCAGATCAAGGACCAGCCGGTGCGCCCGATCGACAGATTGCGCAACCGACAGAACAGAAATCCCGTGAACTGAGACGCTTTGTCATTTCTTTGCCGATAGTTAGCCGATTTCAACGAAGTCGGCTTTTTTGTTTGTCGTTTGTCGCGGGTTCGTTGTAATCTTGGCACAAGTTGATTTTCGGCCAATGAATCCGCTCAAGAAATTCCTGTTCGAACTTCAGGAGATCAGCATTCTTTCGTTCGGAGCGCTGATGGCCTTGTTCACGAAACCGCGATATATCCCCGAGACCATCAAGCAGATGGACCTCGTGGGCGTCGGGTCGTTGCCGATCGTCATCCTGACCGGCTTCTTCACCGGCGGCGTCCTCGTTCTTCAAACCTTTCCGACGCTTTCGTATTACAGCGCCCAAGGACAGGCCGGTGAAGCCGTGGCAACGGCGCTGGTGCGTGAACTCGGTCCCGTTCTGTGCGCGCTCATGGTTTCGGGGCGGATCGGATCCGCGATCTCGGCGGAGCTGGGATCGATGGTCGTGTCGCAGCAGATCGACGCAATGCGGGCGCTCGGAACAGATCCGGTGCGAAAGCTCGTCGCGCCGCGAATCGTCGCTCTGATCCTGCTTTTGCCGCTGCTTACCGTCGCGGCCGACGTCTTCGGCATCATCGGCGGCGGCGTCATTGCGTCGAGCATATACAATCAGGACACGAACGTGTTCATTACGTCGGTACGCAACGGCATCGAGACCCAGGACATTCTCGGTGGCGTCATCAAACCCGTCTTCTTCGGACTAATCATCGGCGGAGTCTCATGCTACCGGGGACTGAGCACACGCGGCGGAACGGTCGGCGTCGGGCTTTCGACGACAAGCGCCGTCGTGCAGGGCTCGATCGTCGTCATTGTTTTTGACTTTTTCCTTTCAAAGGCGCTCCAGACGATTCTCGACTTGGGAAGGATCTAACTCTTATAATAGTCAGACTTTGTTATGCAGGCTTCGCCCCAAGACTTTGCAGAAAATCCGGAGCAGCAGGACTTTTTGCAGCCGATGGACCGCACTGACCGGATGATCCCGGCGATCGAGTTTCGCGACGTCGAGCTTTCGTTCGACGACAAAAAGATCCTCGACGGTGTAAGTTTCGAGGTCCGGAAGGGCGAGACCAAGATTATTCTGGGTCGTTCGGGCGGCGGCAAATCGACGATTATCAGGCTGATTCTCGGCCTGCTCAAACCTGATTCCGGCCAAATTCTCGTCGACGGTGAGGACATCACCGCATACAGCGAAAAGGAAATGATGTCCGTACGTCAGCATGTCGGGATGGTCTTTCAGGAAGGAGCGCTGTTCGATTCCCTTTCCGTTTACGAGAACGTTGCTTACCGGCTGCACGAGCAGCACGTCGACGAGGAAACGGTCGAAAAAGAAGTACGGCGGATGCTCCGATTCGTCGATCTCGAGGAAGCGATCGACAAGATGCCGATCGAGCTTTCGGGCGGAATGAGGCGCCGCGTCGGCATCGCCCGCGCGCTGGTCGGCGATCCGACGATCGTGATGTTTGACGAACCGACCGCAGGACTCGACCCTCCGACCGCTCGGACGATCTGCGAATTGGCAATCAAACTCCGCGATCTCGAGGACGTTTCGTCGATCTTCGTAACTCACGAGATGAACAATCTCGACTACCTGAGTTCCGAATATGCGACCGTCGATGAAGATGGAAATGTGAACTTCGAAGAAGAAGGCGAGAAGATCTGCATGATCAATACGCGCGTCATGATGCTGCGTGACGGCAAGATAATTTTCAGCGGCTCGGATGAGGAATTGCGACGGACACAAGATCCGTACATTCTCCGCTTTATCCGAGGAAAGTAGGCAAAGACTATGGCACGAACCCAAAAGAATCTGACCTTGAGCCAGCTTCGCGTCGGAATCTTCATTCTCTTCGGACTGCTGGTCCTGGCGTTCCTGATCCTGAACTCGACGGGTGATTTCAACCCGTTCGAAAAGAAACTGCGGATCAAGGCGAGGTTCGCGGCCGCTGACGGACTGCGTGCCGGATCCGAAGTTCAGCTTGCGGGAGTCAACATCGGCAAGGTCGAGGAAGTCGTGCTGCTTCCGCCTGAAAGTCCGGAAGATTTCAAGATCGAAGCGATCATGGCCGTCAGCCGCGAGCTTTACGGACGCCCGATCACGGAACGCATCCGGACCGATTCGACGGCGCAGCTTGTGTCGACGTCGGTTCTCGCCAACGACAAGCTGATCAACATTTCGCCGGGTTCGCAAAAGGGTCAACCCGTCGGCGAGAACGACATTCTCGAATCGAAGGAAGCGATCTCGATCAATCAGTTGACTCAGACCGGGAACGATCTCTTGCAGCAGATCAACCGGCTTGCGACGCCGACCAACGAAATCCTCAACAAGGCGAATCAGGGCGAGGGCACGCTCGGTCAGATTATCAACAACGATCAGCTTTACCAGAGTCTCGATTCAACCATCGGCGAAGCGAAGCTGACGATGCTCAAACTTCAGAACACGCTCGACAGCGTCAATAAGGGCGACGGCAGCGCCGGCAAATTTGTCCGCGACCCCGAACTTTATGACAGTCTGAAAGAGACTGTCTCGCAGCTTGAGGCGATCTCGAAAGAGATCCGCGAAGGGAAAGGTACCGCCGGAAAGTTCGTGACCGACGAGGCCCTGTACAACGAGACCAAGGCGGCGATCGCGGATCTGCGTGTTTCAGTCGGAAAGATCGGCTCGATCGCCGATGATTTCAAGGAAATCTCAACAAATCTGCGTGAGGGCCGCGGAACGGCCGGAAAGCTGCTCAAAGACGACAAGCTTTACGACGACGTTCAGAGCACGCTGTCGAAATTCAGTTCGACGGCCGAAAAACTCGACGGGATCCTCGCCGACGCCCGCGCCGGCAAGGGCACGATCGGAAAACTCGTCACCGACGAAACGCTTTACAACAACATGAACCAGACGATGTCGAACGTGAACCAGTTCTCGAGCGAGAGCACGAAGCTGCTTTACGACTTCCGGCAGAATCCTAAAAAGTTCCTGACGATCAAGTTCAAGCTCTTTTGACAGTGGTCAGTGGTCGGTGGTCGGTGGTCGATGGTCAGTGATCGGTGGTCAGTGGTCAGTCGGCGGTGATCGGTGGTCAGTCGGCGGTGGTCGGTGGTCAGTGGTCGGTGATCGGTGATCGTTGGTCGGTGGTCGGTGGTCAGTGGTCAGTGGTCAGTCGGCGGTGGTCGGTGGTCGGTGGTCAGTGGTCGGTGGTCAGTCGGCGGTGGTCGGTGATCGGTGATCGTTGGTCGGTGGTCAGTCGGCGGTGGTCAGTGGTCGGTGGTCGGTGGTCAGTCGGCGGTGATCGGTGGTCGGTGGTCGGTGGTCGGTGGTCGGTGGTGATCGGTGGTCGGTGGTC
>JAKOSS010000351.1 GCA_029777145.1 Acidobacteriota bacterium
CAAATCGCAAATCCCAAATCGAAAATTCCAAATGGAGAGGCCGTGTATTCCGCCACAAGCGTTCCTCCTTCATCATAAACCCGTTTTGCATTTTTGGACGCGCTTTTTGCGGGGTGTTCGCCATCGTCAGCGTGCGGAGCACGCGTCGTGACGATAGCACCATGTGGAGGCGAAGCGGAATCAAGGGGAAAGGGCGAGCGGGTGATCGGGGGAGTGTGAGAGAATTGGTGAAATTCGCGGAATTCGCGGCCGGTTCAATTCGTCTGACCGGAGACGCGTGTTTCACACGCTTCCGATTCATCATGAGAACGCACACACCAGGTTCCGCCTCGCGGCGTCACCCGGTGCTATCGGCACATCGCGTGCTCCGCACGCTCGAAATCATTTCCCAGACCGACGGTTCCTGCTCAAGGATGTCGTTGAACATTCCCTTGACCGTGACCGGCTTGGGCCCGACGTTGGAGAAATCCCAAATCCCAATTCCCATATCCGCAATCCCAAATCCGAATTCCCAAATGCGATAAGGCCCTTTTCCATCGCGGCGACTGCCAGCGGGAAAGCAAGCGACAACTTGCGCGCCGCCGCGATCACATTCTGGACTACGGATTTCGGATTTCGTATTCGCCGGCGCAGGTCAAGCCGACCGAGACATTCGCAGGTCAGGAAGAGGCGCTCTGCGCCCGCTTCTAAATTTGTGGCCTTCAGCGACAGGAAACCACACGGATCACGCACCCGAGGTTTGCTTCGCCGAAAGTCGGGCTTTACTGTTTATCTCCTTCGGCGAATGTGGCCTGTCCGGATTCCGTATTTCTGAGGAAAGCGGGCGCAGAGCAACCCTTCCTGACCTGCGAATGTGTTTGTAAAGTTGGGTGAAATTAATCGCCTCCAACCCATTTGGGATGGCCGACTTCGGAAGTCGGATTCTGGCATCGGGACTTGATATTAGCCCAATCGCAAATCGGCATTCGAAAATCGCAAATGGAGAGGCCAATCCAAAATCAAAAATCGGCTGAATCGGAGAGAAACTTGATTCTGATTTCGTCCATATCCCCGGAGCGACGAACTCCGGGGATATGGTAGGTTTGGCAATGATTTAATTGTTCCGAGTCGCCATTGGACGGAAACTCGCCGAAATTCGTCGCTGCGAGAATTCTGAAGCCGCCCAGTATTGCGATCTTCCCTTGCGGAAGATCGCCGAGCCAACCTATCATTGACTATGCCCGTTGAAAATGTTGATGAACGAACCCTATTGCCGCCTGAACAAGAGAAGTGAGAGCCCAGACGATGGTTCCATTCAACGGAACCAAGATAAGAAAACTGCGGACCCGGTGGGTCGAAAACACTCTGCCCGCATTGAGCAGGAGGCCGTCGCTCACGACGATGTCATGAAACCGGATGATATCCTCGGCTTGAAACAGCAGAATGGCGATAAAGGCGCCGAGCAGGGTTACATAAATCAGCCTGGCGGCGGCTCTGCTTCTCGACAAGGCAAGGTAAGCGACCAAGTAGGACACGCACTCGCGTGCGACGCTCCAGGCATATTCCGCCGAAGAACTTCCGGCACTACCCCGTGCGTGCTCCCAGAAAAGCCCGATCAGGATGCCTGCGACAACCAGGCTGACCGTCGTCCATTTATTCATATTCATTTCTCCTGTGCGAACAGCCCCAAAATCTGCAACACTCAAATTTCGATGTTACTTGCAAATCTTCTCTCGAATCATCTTCCCTATGTTCTTAAGCTCCGCTGGGTTGAAGCGCAAAAGCCACCCAATCTCAAACGCTGCGTTTCCAAGTGCCGCATCCCTTTCGTGATCGCCCAATTCATGGATTACGACTGTTAGGGCCATTCCGTTGATTCCACCACTGAAGTAGGCTGCGAAGTGATGGGTCTGATCACTCGCAACATTGTCATTCTCGAGAAATCCGTCCTTGAGGCCGCCTTGCCCCAACATCTCGTTCACATTTGGATCGTTTGCCACAAGACGACCTACAGGGCCACGCCAGTAGAGCGAAGCTGCCGCTACAACGCCGTCCAAGGGCCGCCCAATGTAGTAATTACTGAAAATTTTGTCAAATTCTGCGAGGATCTGCGCGTCTGTCGCATCCTTCCCCAAAGCCTTCCGTGCTTGATCGTAAGAATCCTGCGCGACTTGAGCCATTCGCTGACATGCTTGCTCATGGGACGCCCCCACCTCCGCCCCCCGGCAATCCTGGGTCTCCACTGCTCCAAGGATCATCGAATCCACTGACACTCACATCAAAGTGCTCGTCCCAAATTCTGTCAAACCAAGAGATTTGAATCGTTACATACCAATGTGACGTTTCGGTGAGCCCGCTCGGGTCAACGAAGTTCGTCGGCTGGCTTTCGACGTACGAATACCGGTTCCAGCTTTGGGGATCACCGACCGAGGCGGAGCCGCCGGCGTGGTCGTTTCACCCTTTGTTTCCTTCGCTTCCTTGAGCCTTCCGATGGAGAGCCGTTCGGAAGGTCGGATAGAGGCTTGAAGCGGATTCGCCGGCGCGCGGGTATCCGACGGCACGTATTATCACGCCCGCCATTTCCCGACAATCCGTCGCAGCTTCTCCGCGACTGGAAAAATTCACCATTCAACTGCTCAGAAATCCTCACTTTTACCAATAAATCTCACATTATCAAACATTTTCCCCGCACGTCGAGACGGCATATCAGTTGCAATTACAACAGGTAACGCCGCAGCTGTTTCCATCTCAATTTCCCGAGGCACGGCCATGAAACTGCTTCTTTTCCCCGTCGCTCTTCTCTATTTGTGCGTTGGATTGATCGCACCTTTGACAATTCCGGGAACCGGCTCAGGTTCAGGCTCGTCGTTCGAGACTGAGCCAGCGGTCGTTCCGGTCGGGCGCTCGTTTTCACGCGACACAATCGCACCCCAAACCGGCGACGACGTCGACAGGCTGCTCGGATTGTGGGTTCGCAGCGGCGAGGCCGATCCCGTGATCGTTAACCGGCTGCTCGCGAAGATCAATATCACGAGCAAGACTCTCGAAGACGAATTCGTGAAAAAGATCGCCGCCGCGGGTTCCGACTATCCGGGCGGCCCGAACGTCTTTGTCAACAAGGTTCTCGACACTCTCGATCGGCGACGATTCGCGAAGGTTGACGCCGCCGTTCAGGAAGTGATGGCGACGTTCGGCAACGAGCTCGAGGCGGTCGTCCGCACCGGCTCATCGGGAATGCGACACATGCAGCTCAACGGCGGCCGCGACCCGGGAAGCGCGTACCGACTTCTTTTCTCCGACGATGACATCTCGTTCGTCGGCAAGAAGGCGGCCGAAGCGTCGCGCCTGCTCAACGAGATCCTCGCCCGCGAAGGCATGACGAAACTCAAAGTGAAGGGTTTCGATCTGATCGCGCTGCGAAATGTCCGCGGGATCGATCTGACGGCGCTCAACATGCTCGATCCCGAAAAGTTCCTCGGCGAATCGGGAATGGCCGCGATCAAGACCGAGATGATCGCGAAAGGGACCGTGATCGCGGAAAGATCAGGCGAGCGGATGGTCATGACGGCGCAGCCGCTGGCGCAGTTCGTCGAGGCGAAAAAGAGCCAGATGCTCGCCGAACTGCTCGACGACAAAGCCGTCCGGGAAGCGGTCGAAAAATTCGGCTCGATGACCGTCGTCGGAAGCTGCGAACGCCAGATCGTCTCCGCGCACGGCGGTTGGGAAACGCTCTCCGATCCCGAAAAGGTCAAGTATGTCCTGCGTCAACGGCTCGCGCTGACCGAATCGGGCGCGATGCGGAACGTCGCCGGCGAGGGCGCCTCGGCGTCGCAGGCAACGCTCGCGAAGTTGCGTGAACTGAAGGCGAAAGGCTCGTTGACGCCGGAAGAACTGAATTGGATCTCAAATCTCCGTACCGAAAATCTCGATCTCGCTTTCAAGGAGATCCCGCACAAGCTGAACCCGATCATTGAGGCCGCCGAAAATTCGGGTCGTTCGCTCGCGTCGAGCGCCGAGGCGCGCAAGGCGATGGACGAACTCGCGACCGGATTTGCGCTGATGCGCGACCGAATCATCGACATCCCCGAAGAACAGGTCATCGCCAAGCTGAAGTCGATCGCGGGCGAGAACAAGGAGCTCTACAGCATGCTCTACACGAGCTTTCAGCAGAGCAAGGATCTCGTCCAGATGCTCGATCAATGGGTCGCGTCCGGCGGGACGCGCGAGGCGTTCATCGACATGCTGGTCAAGGCCGAAGGCCGTCTGATACGTCTTCAGGAGATCATCGCCCGGCGGGCCCGGAAGGCGGGCAAGGCCGAGGCGAAGAGTCTGTCGGCGCTCGAGGAAATGTTAGGCACCGAAGCCGGCGACAATTTCTTCATGAAAATGGCGCGAAATCCGGCTGCGAAAAAGGTCGTTCTCACGGCGCTCGTCGCAACCGGCGGCGCGGTGGCGCTGAAAGCGATGTACAACTCGTGGATGGCCGGTACGTTCAAGGAAGACCTGAGCGGAGCTGCGTTCGGACTGATGGAGTTCGTGCCCGGCGGAATCGGCGTCAAACGCGCCCTCGTCGAGGGCATGGATACGAAAACGACCTTGCTCTTCATAAAGGACGCGCTGTACCTGTCGCCCGCCTGGCCGATCGTTCTCGCCGGCGACGTTCTCGTCATCGCCGTCGATATCGGCACGATGTACGCCGTGCAGCTGCGTCAGACGGGACTCGTCGACATCCTCGTTTACAGCGGCGAATACGATCTGAGCGGTGATCAGGCAAAGTTTCTGAGGCTCAATCTTCCCGGCGGAAAGGTTTACGAGCGCGACGAACTCGTCCCGTTCTTCTTCGATACGAAGGCGGTGCGCGTCAGGCACGCGATCGAGGGAAAGGACTATCTGATCAACGACCTTTCGGCGACAAGCTTCGAGGTTCTCGACAAATCGTTCATTCCAGAAGATCCGGTGACGCAGCAACTTCGAGCAGCGGCCGACCAGCAGTTGTCAGACATCAACAAGACCGAGGCGTGGGACGCTTACGAGAAGGGAAATTACTTTTCGAGCGCCGGCTCGTGGCTCACGTGGGCCGGCGGATTTGAGTTCGTCTGCCGGAAAAGCCCCGACAATTGGTGCAAGGTCTTCGATCTGCTCAAACGGAAGATCGTTGAACGGCGCGAGGTCGTGAAGGAAAAGGTCATGATCCCGCATCTGATCGAACTTGCCGAGGCCAAACGCGGGCAGCTTTCCGCCGCAAACGACACGGCGGCGAAGATCGACAAACTGCAGGAACAATTCGAACAGCTGCGCGACGGCAAGCTCGAAGTGACGCTCTCCGCCGAGGTCAAGAAACTCGCCGACGAAGCCGGCAACGCCGTTTCGACCGATACGATGGAAGACCGGACGTTGAAGCGCGGTCAATACTGGCAACAAGCC
>JAKOSS010000352.1 GCA_029777145.1 Acidobacteriota bacterium
CACCACACGGCTGCCGATACGTTCGACAAGATCGACCCGAAGGAACTCGCGGAGAACTGCTCGGTGATGGCCGTCCTCGCGTATGCTCTGGCGACGTCGGACCAGTCGCTGCCACGGTAACAACGCAGTTGGGAATTCGGATTTGGGATTGCGGAATTGGGATGTTCGGTCCGCCAATGCAGAGCCACGCACGAAGTAAGTGGGTACGATCGCGCGTGCGATCGCCGGTCTCCAATGCAGAGCCACGCACGAAGTAAGTGGGTACGATCGCGGGAGCGATCGCATCGCGCTGCGTTCGAACGATCAGCGATTTTGATTACGGTGGTCTCGTCGGCATTTTACATCCGCAGATGAACCCTTACCTTGAACTTCAGATCGTATTGTTTCTCGGAGTGGTTCTCCTCTTCGTTGTTACCGCAGTCCCCAGGTACACAACCTGCTGGAACCGGTTGGAGAAACATTACTTTCTACGGTCCTACCGCCCGGCGGAGGATTTTGGACTACAACGGATCAAAATCACCTCGCCGATCGATCCGACCGGTCTCTTCAATCACTTTGGGTGGACGATCAGGGTTGGAGCGGGGCCGGACGGTGTCCATCTCGCCGGTATCCAACCGATACATCTGGTCCTTCGGCCGCTCACCATTCCGTGGGATGATGTCATCCTGTCGGGCCAGCCTTTCGTGAGGACTACCGAGCACGAGTTGATCGCGGCAAAAGTGGCTGAAGTTCAGTTCAGTATTTCGAGAACGTTGCTGGAGAATCTCGAGTCGGCGAGGAGCAGCCTCAAGCGTGGCGAGTTGGCGGTGCCGGTTTTCGGCGACGGGATCGGCGATCCCGGCCAACTGAATTTCGAAGAGGATGCGAAGCCACGCACCAAGTAAGTGGGTAGGATCGCGGGAGCTATCGCAGTTACCGGTTTCAGCGCCGTGATGATCGATGCCGGGCGAACGCTCGCGCGGCAAGCGGGGCCCTTACTTCGTTCGGGGTTCTGCACTCGCCATTCGCGGTCGCGTTTGCTAAGTTAATTCCATGAACAGACCGCCGCCGTATTTTCCGCAGAACCAGCTTTCGCCGCCGGACGAAAACCGTTACCGCAAGTTTAAGCTTGTCGTCGCGGGACTTATCATCGGTTTGCTTCTCGTCCTCGCCGGAGCCGGCGTCGGGATCTACTATCTGATCCGCTGGCTGGTGTCTTAAGAGCAGTCATGAGACGACGGCCGCCTTGGAAAGCGGTTTCAGAATGGGTCGAGCGTCCCGGCGATAGTTTCATATAGGCCACTCGCGTTTTGGGCGGTCAAATTTGCGGTAATGACAAAAGGCGTCCGGATCCTCCAAACGCCTTTTCGTATCTGCATTGACCAACCAATTTATTCTTCGGGTGTCAGCGCGCCTTGTTTCTTTTCGTTCGCGCGTTTGCCTTCGAGCGCCAATTGCTTGGCCCGCGGCATAAGTTCCACCGCCCGCAAAAGTTGGTTGTCGAATTCGTTGAAAACCTGGAACGACGTCGTCGAACCGTATGCCGCTGTCACGAGTTCCGAGCGGATCGTCCGTTCGCAGAACTCGCGTTCGCGATCAATGACAGTCGGCGCGACGCGGTATCGCTCGTACGCAAATCGTTTGAACGACTGGAACAACGCGTCGGTGACGGCGAAGTCCTTCGCGGTGATGTCATAGTCATACTTGATCGGCTTGTCGACCTTGTACGACTCGAATCCCGCAACTTTGCCGTATGCCAGTTCGAACGAGAAGAGAAGCAACGGATTGAGCAGTTTCTGCTGCGACCTGTAACTCTCGTCCGAGATCGTCCTGACCTTCACTTCCTCGTCGGGCTGGATCCCGCCGCCGCCGTAAACAAGCCGGCCCGAATCGGTCTTGCGCTCTTCGGTGCGCGGCATTTCCTTCAGTGTCTCGTCGCGGTACGTTCCGCCTTTCGTGTAATAGCTGTATAGATTTCCGTCCGAGTAGTCGCGCTGGATCAGCCGTCCCGACGGAGTTTCATACTTCGCGATCGTCAGCAGCAGCATCGAGCCGTAATCGATCTGGAACGGATTCTG
>JAKOSS010000353.1 GCA_029777145.1 Acidobacteriota bacterium
CACAATTCGGCGTTGCTGACGCTGATGAAGGGCCTGCCGCTGGCCTACAACAAGGACATGCAGGAGGACAAGGAAGCGGTATTCGATACCGTCGATACCGTCTCCGGAACGCTGCGCGTGACCGCGATCGTTCTCCGTAACATCGGGATCAATTCCGATCGATCGCGGGCCGCCGCTATGAAAGGTTATCTGAACGCGACCGAACTTGCCGACTACCTTGTCGCCAAAGGCGTTCCGTTCAGAACGGCGCATGACACGGTCGGCCGCGCCGTGCTCGGCGGGATCGGGAAAGGGAAGGAACTTCACGAAATGTCGATCGAAGAACTACGTGAATACTCGAACGAGATCACGGATGACGTCATGGACGCATTGAGTTTGGAGTCGACGCTCGGATCGAAGAACCAGATCGGCGGCACGTCGCCCGAACGCGTCGTGGAGGCGCTGGCCGCGGCGAAAGCCGATCTCGAAATGGAGGCGCGATGATCGACCTCGACGAACTCGTGCGGATCACGGAAAACAGCGAGATGTTCCGCATGCTCGACATGAAGATCGAAACGGCCGAGGTCGGCCGCGTCGTCATTTCGATGCCGGTGACTTCGAAGGTCCATCAATATATCGGGATCATGAACGGCGGTTTTTCACTGCTCCTCGCTGAAACCGCGGCTTCATTTGGTGCCGTGATCGGAAGCGATCTGAGCAAAGTTTCGCCGGTCGGGATCGAGATCAACGCCAATCACCTGCGCGCGGTCAGCAAGGGAACCATCACGGCTGAAGCGAAAAACGTTTATCACGGACGCTCGATCAGCGTATGGCAGGTCGAGATCACCGACAGTCGCGGGAAACTGATCTGCGTCTCGCGCTGCACGCTGTCGCTCAAGCCGGGCGCGGCGACCGTGACGCTTCCGAGGGCGGATGCATAAGTTCGTTCGCAGTCTTCTGACCGAATGGCGGCGCCTCGCGTTGCCGGTTTCGGGCGAGACGATCATCGTCGCGGTTTCCGGCGGCGCCGATTCCGTGAGTCTTCTGCTGGCGCTCGCTGACCTCAGCAAACGCGGCAAGATCGATAACAATTTCGTCGTTGCGCATTTCGACCATCGTCTTCGCGGTGAATCTGGCCGGGAAGAGTCGGGATTCGTCGGAATGCTTGCCGATCGGTTCGGTTTCGGCTTCGAATCAGGAGAAGCGGTCGGAGATTTGGCGATCGGACCGAACGGCAACGTTGAGCAGAACGCGAGGCGGTCGAGATATGCGTTCCTTGCGTCGGTAGTCCAAAAATTTTCAGCCTTCGCTGTTTTGACGGCACACACGATCGACGATCAGGCCGAAACTTTTCTGATGAACCTGCTTCGCGGCAGCGGTCCGACGGGACTTCGCGCGATGCGGACCGTGAACGACGGGTTCGTCTGTGACGAAGATGCACAACGGATGACGCTCGTGCGGCCGATGATCGGTTGGGCGTCGCGGGAGGAAACCGAGGATTATTGCCGTCACTCCGCGGTCGATTTTCGCGTCGATCCGATGAATTCGGATCTGAGATTCACGCGGGTTCGGATCCGCGAGGAACTGATCCCTCTGCTCAAAACGTACAATCCGGCGATCGTCGGCGTTCTCGCGCGGACCGCGGCGATGATGCCCGCTGAATCGGATGAGCCGAAGGCGACGGAACTCAAATTATCCGCGCTTGAACCGCTCGACGAGATCACCAAATCGGCGCTGTTGCGGGCGTGGATCAAAAGCGAGCGCGGCGGTCTGCGGGGCGTCGGGTCGAAACATATTGACGCGATCGTGCGTTTGATCAGCAGCCGAAAAAGCGGCCGGACGGTCGAACTTCCGGGCGGAGGGATGGTCGTCAAGGGCGGCGGAAAATTGAGGTTTCGCGCCGGAACCGTCGAATGACGGCGAAAAGCAGTCGGCAAAGCCGCGGTTTGCGATCGGTTCGAACGAGAAAGAAAGGTTGAAAATTGCCATTACGGCAACTAGAATCTAGTTTGACGGCGTTCACCGGACGCTTTCGAAACAACGACACGATTCGAAATATCATCGAACGATAGTTGTTTTATCGGGCTCGGCAAAAGTCGGGCATTGGATATTTGGAAATAGCGAAATGAAATCGGCGGCAGTCAAGGTTCTGGTTGTGGTGGCGACATTTACGTGCGCATTGGCGCTCGTTTGGATGTTTTCCGGAAAGGACAAAGAACCGGCATTGATCGGATTTGACGCTGCTTTGTCGACGATCCGCGATAGAGGGGTCGAGGAAGCTCGATTCAGTTCTGATTCGCTCGAGTTGGTCAGCCGTGACGGGGAGACTTTTGTCACGAAGCTCGACGGAAGTGACGCCACGCGGATGAGCCTGCTTGGTGCGATCGACGAGGTCAACAAGGTCCGACCGAATTCGATCAAGACGACGCTCGTACAGCCCTCGAGCGACATCGGCATGATGTTGATCGTCAACTTGGGGCCCATCTTGATTATCGCCGGAGTCGCTATTGTGTCGTTTTTTTTGGGCAGGGTAAGTTGGAGGCAATAAATTGAGTTCTAAAGCAAAACAGGTCCTTCTCTGGTTGGTGATCCTCGCGGGTGCGATGGTTCTTGTCTGGGCCCTTCAGTCCAGGCAAAGCAAAAGCGCCACCGAACTGAGTTTCGACGAGGCATTGACCAGGATCCGCAACAAGGACGTCGCGGAAGCGCAGATCAAATCAGATTCGCTCGAATTGGTCAGCAAGGACCGGGAGAAATTCGTCACGAAACTCGACAGTAGTGACGCCACGCGGACGAGCCTGCTTGGTGCGATCGACGAGGTCAACAAGGCCCAGCCGAATTCGATCAAGACGACGCTCGAGCAGCCTTCGAGCAGCATCGGGTTGATGCTGATCATCAACGCGCTGCCGTTCCTCTTGCTGATCGGTTTTCTGGCGTTCACGCTGCGGCAAATGCAGGCCGGAGGCAACAAGGCGCTGAGTTTCGGCAAATCGCGCGCGAAACTTCTCAACAACCAGCAGAAACGGGTGACGTTCAAGGACGTCGCGGGTGTCGAAGAAGCGAAGGAAGAACTGCAGGAGATCATTGAGTTTCTCAAGGATCCGCAGAAGTTCCAGAAACTCGGCGGACGCATTCCGAAAGGCGTGCTGATGGTCGGATCACCCGGAACGGGCAAAACCCTTTTGGCGAAAGCCGTGGCCGGCGAGGCGAATGTTCCGTTCTTCTCGATCTCCGGTTCCGATTTCGTCGAAATGTTCGTCGGCGTCGGCGCGTCGCGCGTCCGCGACCTTTTCGAACAGGGCAAGAAGAACGCGCCGTGCATCATTTTCATCGACGAGATCGATGCCGTCGGTCGACACCGCGGAGCAGGACTCGGCGGCGGGCACGATGAGCGCGAACAGACTTTGAACCAGTTGCTGGTCGAAATGGACGGATTCGAATCGAACGACGGCGTCATCCTGATGGCCTCGACGAACCGCCCGGACGTTCTCGATCCGGCGCTGCTCCGTCCGGGACGTTTTGACCGCCGCGTGGTCGTCGGCCGGCCCGATGTGAAGGGACGCGAAGGAATCCTGAAGGTCCACACGCGCAAGATCCCGCTCGACGAAAACGTCGACATCAGCGTGATCGCGCGCGGAACGCCCGGATTCACCGGAGCCGATCTCGCGAACATCGTCAACGAAGCGGCGCTGAACGCGGCGCGTTACAACAAGAAGGTCGTGACGATGACCGACTTCGAGATCGCGAAGGACAAGGTCCTGATGGGCGCGGAACGCCGTTCGATGGTGCTTTCGGATTACGAGAAGAAGCTCACCGCCTATCATGAAGCGGGGCACACGCTCGTCGGTCTGAAGGTTCCGTCGGCAGATCCGGTCCACAAGGTCTCGATCATTCCGCGCGGCATGGCTCTCGGCGTCACGCAGCAATTGCCTGAAGCCGATCGTCACAGCTATACGAAGGAATATATCGTCGGCCAGATCGCGATCCTGATGGGCGGACGTCTTGCCGAAGAGATCTACTTCGGCGCGGACAAGGTCACGACGGGTGCTTCGAACGACATCGAACGCGCGACCGAAATGGCCCGGTCGATGGTTTGCGAGTACGGCATGTCCGAACTCGGACCGCTGACCTTCGGCAAAAAGGAAGAGCAGATCTTCCTTGGCCGCGAGATCGCCCAGCACCGTGATTACTCAGAAGACACGGCGATCAAGATCGACCAGGAGGTCAAGAAGATCGTCGCAACTCAGTACGAACGGGCGCGCGGCATTCTCGTTGAGAACGCCGATGCAATGGTTCGTCTGAGCGAAGCGCTTCTCGAGCACGAAACGCTCGACAGCGTCCAGATCAGACGCGTCGTGGCCGGCCTTCCGCTCGACGGTGACGACAATTCCGTTTCCGACGACGAGGGCGGTGCGGCTCCGACCGAAGGAAAGCGCAAAAAGAGTCTCAAGGACTCGATCATTCCGCCGATCGCCCCGAACAATCCGGCAACGGCGTAAGGTCGAGCGATGAACGATGAAGGAGAAGGATGAGGTTTTGGCTTCATCCTTTTTCATTTGCGTGCCAAGTGGCTACACTTGTCGAATGATCTGGAGAACATCGCGACGTGCGATCGAACTTGACCGGACACTTGTCATGGCGATCCTCAACGTCACGCCCGACAGCTTTTCGGACGGCGGTAAGTTCGCGTCGGTCGATGAAGCCCTCAAGCAAGCCGAGAAACTGATCATCGAGGGCGCGGACATCCTCGACGTCGGCGGCGAATCGACGCGTCCGGGCAGCGCTCGCGTGGAGGCGGATGTCGAGATCAGGCGCGTTGTCCCGATCATCGAGGCTGTCACGAAACGGTTAAATGCGCCGGTCTCGATCGATACGTCGAAAAGTGAGGTCGCCCGCGCGGCGCTTGGTGCCGGAGCCGAGATCGTCAATGACATTTCCGGCTTCACGTTCGACCAGGCAATCGCGAAAGTCTGCGCCGAGTCGAACGCCGGAATTGTGCTCATGCACCTGCGGGGCAGCTTCGAAACGATGCATTCGCAGAAACCGGTTGACGACGTCTTTGCCGACGTCGGACGCGGCTGGCGCGAATCGATCGGGATCGCGGCCAGCGCCGGCGTCGACGCCGAACGGATCGTGCTCGACGTCGGGATCGGATTCGGAAAGACGCTCGAACAGAATTTAGAACTCGTCGCCAAACTTGGTAAACTGGAACGCGAATTCAGCGAATACCCGATCCTCGTCGGCGCGTCCCGGAAATCGTTCATCGGCAAAGTTCTTGACGGGGCGGCTCCCGACGAAAGGCTCGACGGAAGCCTTGCGGCGGCGTCAATCGCGGTCTGGAACGGCGCCAAGATCGTCCGCGTGCATGACGTCGTGGAAACGGTGAACGCGCTCCGCGTCGTCGACGCATTGAAGAGTGAATTATGAGATTTCTTAGGATCGTCCTGATCGGTATCTTTTTCGTATTGGTTTCCGGTTTCACCGAATGCTACAAGCCCGTGACATCGACCGGCCTGCCGAAGGACATCAAAACGATCGCCGTCCCGGCATTTCAGTTTGAAGCGAAAGGATTGCGCTATCGCGTCGAAACGCGATTCACCGAAGCCGTCACGCGCGAGATCATCCGGCGCGGACGCGGCCTGAAGGTGCAGGGAAGCCGCGATGGCGCAGACGCCGTCGTCGAGGGAAACATCCGCGATTTTGCATTCACGGGCGTACTGCTCGACCGCGAGGGCCGCGCCCGCGTGTACGAGGTGACGATCACCTCGGCGGTGACGATCCGCGATCTGCGTTCAAACCGGATCCTCTACGACAATCAAAATTTCATCTTCCGCGATTCGTTCGAATTCAGCGATGATCCGCGCTCGTTCTTCAATGAGGAAGATCCGGCCGTCGAACGGATGGCGCGGGCGTTCGCCGAGTCGGTCGTGTCGACGATCGTCAACGGCATGGGCGTCAAGGAAGAAAAGAAATAGTCCGTGAACCTGACCCGCGAACAACTTTGGAAAAACCTCAAACAGGGCGAGATCGCTCCCGTTTACCTTTTGTTCGGCAGTGAGCCGTTCCTGCGTGACCGCGCCGCGGCGACGATCGCCTCGCACGCGCTCGGCGAGAATTCAGTTCCCGAGTTCAACGAGACGTCCGTTTCGCTGTCAGCCTCCGATGGCCTCGCGAACGCCATCGCGAGCGCGATGCAACTGCCGATGATGGCGGCGCGGCGCGTCGTCCGCATCACCGACGTGCGCGTCAGCGCGACGGGAACGCGTGACACGCTCAAGGAAGATCACGAAGCGATCCTGACGAAATATCTTGAACGTCCGTCGGAATCGACCGTCGTGATGTTCATCGCGGACGAGATCGACAAGCGCCGGCGGATGACGAAACTCCTGCTCGAACGAACGGCGTCGATCGAATTCTCACGCCTCGACGACGTCGAACTAGCGAACTGGGCACGGCGCGAGATCGCGAACGAGGGCTTCAACATCGACGAGCGGACGCTCGCGTATTTCGTGACGCTCGTCGGCGACGACCTGCAGCGGCTGACGACCGAGATCAAGAAGATCACGACGGCTGCGCTGCCGGACAAGATCATCACCGCGGAGCTTGTCGAATCGCTTGTTCCGAGTTCGCGGATACTCTCGAATTTCGACCTCGGCGATCATCTTTTTGCCGCCGACAAATCACGCACGTTCGAAACGCTCAAAAAGATCCTCGACGACGGCGCCGAGCCGTTGATGCTGCTCGGGCTGATCGCGTCCAATTTCCGCAAACTGCTGAAGGCCAAAGTTTTGATGGAATCCGGAGCGGACCGGCGCGATGTCGCGCGAACTCTTGGTCTGCCGTATCGAAAACAGGAAGACTTCCTGGCGCTCGCACGCCGGACCGATTCGAAGCGATTGATGGAGGCGCTCGGACGGATCGCAAAAACGGACACGGCGATCAAGACCTCGCGCGGCGGCGGCGGTCCGAACGGCGCCCGCCTTCAGATCGAATTGCTGGTTGCTGAATTGGTTCGAATTTGAAACACCGGATACAGACCAATTGATAGTTGATACGTGAGAATTGAAATATCCACTTTCAACTTTCAAGTATCAAGTACTTAGTCGAATCCCCCGATCTCCAAGATCCGAAGTCCCAAATCCCAAATGGAACTCCGCGCACAAAAAATCGGAGGTGCGCCATCGTTGGCCACCTCCGAGATAAAAGGAGAAAACTCAGAACGAACGGGTTGTTCTACTGAGCAAGCTTGTTCACGTGCATCGTCAGGCGCGATTTGTAGCGCGCAGCGGTGTTGCGATGCAGAATTCCTTTGTTGACCGCCTTGTCGATCGCCGAGATCGTCGGCACGAGCAATTCCTGGCTCTGAGCCTGGTCTCCACCGGCGAGGGCGGCGCGAAGCTTCTTGATCTGGGTACGCAGGGCACTGCGGTTGTTGCGATTGATCAGGTTTCGCTTTTCTGTCTGTCTGACGCGCTTTTCAGCTGACTTATGATTAGGCATATCTTTAATAGTTCTTCCCTTGGTCCGTAAGAGAAATTTCAGATTCTATCGGTACGGGCAGGGTTTGTCAAGCCGATTCCTACTCGTAACGCTGCGCGACAAGGTGCACGAAGTCGACAAAAAGCACGACGATCGGCGGATAAAGCGCGATCTCCGGACTGAGCGTCTGCGAATACAGTTCCGGCATCGACGCGTGAATGACCCATGAGAAGTAGTTGCCGGTCAGCCATCCGAGTCCCAAACAGACCAGCAATCCGACGACGATAAACGCGACGGCGGTCACGCGCGAGTACGGCCGGGTCTCCGCGGCGTTTTCTTCGAGGATCGTGTCGTGAATGTTCTCGGGGTAAGTATAGCGCTGAAATGCCTCGCGCAGACGGCCGATCAGATGGATCATTCCGGCCACGAAAAGCGAGACGAGGATGATCTTTCCGATCATCGCCGAACTGGTGAAAAAACTGGGGCGGAAGACGGCGGCGACGAAAGTCGAAAGAAACAGCGCGACCATCGGAAAGATGATCTTCTGCAGCGCGACCGATTCCTGGCGCTCGTCCGCGATCATCCGGTCGATGATCTCGTTGAATCGACGCTCGTATACCATTTGTCGCCAGCGCCGGACGTGCGGGTTGTCGTCATCGAGGCCCGCTGCGCCGTTCTTCCTAAACTGATCGTCGAGGATCCGCCGGTCGTAATTCGCTCGGGTCTTCGGATTTCCCAAGGTCTCGTAAGCGTTGGCGATCTTCGCAAATTCGCGCGCCATCGCGTTATCGCCGCCGTGTTTGTCCGGATGCAGTTTCCGGGCGAGCTTACGGTATGCCGACTTGATCTCGGCATTCGATGCCTTGGGCGAGACATTGAGAATTTCGTAGTAGTTCATTCGCTTTCGCCGGAGAGGGGATCGGGCGCCGATCCGACGTGAATTATATCACAGCGATGCGCCGATTTTAGCGCAGATCGTCGAGCTGCAGACCGATCGGGTCGGCGCCCGCTTGCTTGACGGCATCGACGACTTTTACGACTGTCCCGTAGTCCATCGATCGCGGCGCGCTGATGAAGACGGTACGTTCGATCTCGTTCGAATTTTCACGCATGACACCGGTCTTGGCACGATACTCGAAACGGTCGCGCAACAGGTCGATAACGCCGCCCACATTGCCGGTGTTGGCGACATTCTTCAACTCGTTGAAGTCGATCGATCCATCGTCCCGGAGCGCAACGATGATCGTGTTCGGATGCTGTTTGACGCCTTCGATCTTCTTCTGTTCGGCCGGCAATTTCGCTTCGAACCGGGCCGGGCGGGCAGGAGCGACGACCATAAAAATGATCAGGAGAACGAGCAGTACGTCGATCAGCGGCGTAACGTTGATATTCGGTTTCATCGGATCCTCCAAGCGTTCTGGACTATGAAAAGGCCGCCCGAAAGCCAAAGACGAAAGGCAGGATAGAATGAATTCGACGTCCGGCGCGGCCTTTTCGAAAACTTAGACCCGAGACTCGTCAAATTGTTCCCGATCGGTTGGATTTTGTGACGGAATCGAGCAGAGCCGTCGCTTTTATGAGCGATTCGCGGTATTCGTCGTCCGCGTCACTGTCGATGACGACTCCTCCGCCGACGTTGAATTCCGCCTCGTTGGCGCGGATCACCATCGTCCGGATCGCGACCGACGCGTCGACGGCCGGACGAAATTCGTTTCCGTTGAGTCCGTTGCGCGCGAAATATCCGATCGCTCCCATCGAAAGGCCGCGAGGCGATGTCTCGATCTCGTCGATGATCCTCATCGTGCTGATCTTCGGCGCGCCGGTGATCGATCCGCACGGAAACAGCGCGCGAAATATGTCCGAAAGCCTCCAGCCGGAACGAAGATCCCCGCTGATCGTCGAGACGAGATGAAAGATCGACGGATGTTCCTCGATCTCGCAGAGGCGCTCGACCTCGACCGATCCGAATTCACAGATCCGCCCGAGATCGTTGCGCAGAAGATCGACGATCATTACGTTCTCGGCACGGTCCTTCTCGGAATTCAGGAGCGCCTTCCGAAACTCGGCGTCGGTTTTCGGGTCCGGACTCCGAGGCCGCGTTCCCTTGATCGGCGCGGCGGTGATGACGTTGTCCCGGACGGCGAAGAATCTTTCGGGCGAGGCCGAGATCACCGTCGACTCGCCGCGCGCGACTAATGCCGCGAATGGCGCCGGATGCCGATCCCGGAGTCGCCGGAAGATCGCGGCCGGATGAAGGGAGTCGGGAAGCGAAACGCGGACCGGTTGTGTGAGATTCGTTTGATACGTCAGACCCGATCGGATCAGTTCCCGGATCTGTTCGACCCGACGCATGTACTCGTAACGGCTGATCTCAAACGAGACGCGAGCGTCGCCGCTGTTCTCGTCGCTCGCGAGCCTGTCCGCGGTCGACCTCAACACTTCGAACAATTCGTCGACCTTAGAAGCCGCGCCGACGATCGCGGTTTCACCCGTTACGTAGTCGTGGACGATCGCGCCTTCGCAGGCCATCAGCCAGACGTCAGGTTCAGTGCCGCAAAGCCGCGAGCGGATCGTGTTGAGTTTGAGGCCGAGACCGTAACCGGCCGTGAAGAACACGAACGGGAATTCGCGGCAGCAACGATCGAGCTCGTCCAGCGTCGCGGACGGATCGTCACCGGCGAGTTCGAGAATTTCAGTCGGTCGAAGCCCGGCGATGAGATGGCGTGATCCTCCGTGGCGGGCGTCGGCCCCGTCGAGAAGGAATACCTTTTCGGCGCGGGCGAGCGTCAGCAGCCGCGGGAGTAGATCGTCGATGGCGATCGATATTTTTTCCGAAATAAGTCGCAAGTCGTTAGTGCCAAGAATGTTAGCACAGGCGAGCGACTACTTTCGGTTCTCGTTTTCGGCGGTTTGGGTAAATGTGGAGTTGATGTCGTCGGGCACGGTGAAGGATTTCTCGAAGAACTGAAAATCGTTCTGTGAACGCTGATAGTCGTCGATCGGACACCATGAATGAAGGACATAGAATGTGAGCTCGTCATAGGTGATGATGATGTGTCCCTTGACGCTCTCGCGGCCGACCATTTTCTCGACGATCAGCAGCTTCGCCGGGTGTTTGCCGACATAGATCGAAAGCCGCGACATCTCTTTCACCATCGTCCGGCCGAACAACGAGGACTGTTCGAGATCCTTTTCCATCGACGCGACGACGCTGTCGCAGAGCTGATCGAGAATAGTGCCCGGGGTCTGGCGTTTCATGTCGAGCTGTGCGGGAACCGGAACGACCTCGAGCATTGCGATCCGGTTGCCTTGGGTGTCGGTCGCGACCATCCGCGCGTACGGCGTATTGATCATCGGATTGCTCGTCGAGAGCATCACCCAGCCTTCGGGGATCGAAAC
>JAKOSS010000032.1 GCA_029777145.1 Acidobacteriota bacterium
CGTGCCGGTGAGCTTAAACTTAGAAAGGTGATGGCGCGAATGGCGGCCGAACAGCGCGGCGCGATCCAGGTTTTCGAAAAACTCGGATTCAAGATCGAAGCGTTGCTTGCCGACTGCGTCATCGATCGCAATGACCGCACGCACGACCTGATCATCATGTCGTACGACGTGACGGGTCTGACGGAAGAATGATGTCATTTGGGAATTCGGATTTCTGGTTTGGGATTATCATCACCAAATCCGCAATCCCAACTCCCAAATCCGAAATGCAATGGTTCCTGAGCTAAATCGCCGGCTTTCTTCGCTTGATGCGGTCTTTCTCTATCTCGAGAGGAAAGAGTGCCCGATGCATATCGGCTCTACGACCGTATTTGACGGAAAGGTCGAGTTCGAGGACCTCATCGAGCACATCGGCGACCGTATCCATCTCATCCCGCGCTATCTTCAAAAAGTCGTCCCCGATCCATTCAATCTCGGCCATCCGACGTGGGAATACGACGAAGATTTCGACATCCGCAATCACATTTTTGACATCAAGGGCGAAAAACCTGTCACGCATCAGGAACTGATCGATTTCGCCGGCCGGATACTGAGCCCGGTGATGGACCGCAACAAGCCGCTCTGGGAATTGTACCTGATCGAGAATCTTGAAGATGGCCGCACCGGGATGGTCGCGAAGGTTCATCACTGCATGGTCGATGGGATTTCAGGCGTCGATCTGATCAAGATACTGTTCGACATAACGCCGGAGGGGACGCCGCCGCCGCCGAAACCGGCGACAACGCCCAAAGCACCGAAGCCCGATCCGACGCGGATGTTTCTCGATTCGCTGCTCGGCGCGATGCAGGAAGGTATGAACCGGTTCACGGAAATGCAGGCCGGATTGCTGCACCTGACGCAATCGGTCCTGAATCCGCAAAACGCCGAAAAGCTGCCGCATCTAACCGGCGTGTTGCCGGCAGTTTCGACGCCCGCGCCGATGCTTCCGTTCAACGGAAAATGTTCGGGTGAGCGTCGTCTCGCGTGGAGCGAATATTCCTTCGGCGAAGCCCGTGCGATCCGCAACGTTCTCGGCGGAACCGTCAACGACGTCGTGCTCACCTTGCTCAGCGAAGCCGTCGCTGGTTACGTGAAGAGTTACGATCAATCGGTCGACGGCCGCATCGTGCGGTTCATGGTTCCGGTCAGTTTAAGGCAAAAAGAACAGCGCGGCGCGCTCGGAAATTTGATCTCGATCCTGCCTGTCGAGATCCCGCTCGACATCAAGGACCTTGGCAAACGGTTCAAGTACGTACACAAGAAGACGGCGCTGATGAAGGAAGCGCATCTTGCTGAAGGGCTTGGGGTTGTCGGCGCGATGTACTCGATGTTGCCGGCGCCGATCCAATCGGTTCTCGGCTCGATCGCCGACCTGCCGTTCCCGCCGTACAATATGGTCGCGACAAACGTTCCCGGCCCGCAGGTTCCGCTCTATTTGACAGGAAAGAAGATGGTCGCGCATTATCCGTATGTCCCGATCGGCTTCGGCCTCGGACTCGGCTGCGCGATCTTTAGTTACAACCAAGTTCTCTATTTCGGCCTCTCATCTGACGCGCAGGCGATGCCTGACGTTGAGAAGTTTAAGGAGATCCTCGACGAGACGTTCGAAGATCTCAAGAATTACGCGGCGGCGCTTGAAATGAAGGCCAAGGCGACAGCAAGCTGATGACGGATCGTTGATCTCGGAGCAATCCGATATCAAACTTCCGAATTCCCAAACGGTTCTGTGGACATTTTAGAAGGCGAACTTGAGGCTTTAACAGGATTCGACAAGGAGATGCGGGCGCATGCGCTCCCGATCTGGTTCGAGTCGCTGGTCGGTGTCGATTGGATGCTCCTTCACATGTCGCCGGTCTATTACGGCTTCGGCGTGCCGGAAGGCGACGGATCTGCCGTGATCGTCGTGCCGGGATTTCTCGGTGCTGACGTTTATCTCTACGAACTCTATCTTTGGCTCTCGCGCATCGGCTACAAACCATATCTTTCGAACATCGGGTGGAACGCCGACTGCCTGAACACGCTGACGGACAAGCTTTTTCACACGATCGAGCGCGCGTATGAGGAAACGGGACGACCTGTTAATCTCGTCGGACACAGCCTCGGCGGCGTGCTTTCAAGATCGGCCGCGACGCAGGATCCGCACATTGTCGGATCCGTGATCACGCTCGGCTCGCCGTTCCGGGGCGTCCGTTCGCACCCGCATGTGATCGAGCTGGCGGAACGCATCCGCAAGCGGATTTTCCGCAAGACCGACAAGTCCGAATATCCGCAATGCTACACCGGTCACTGTCACTGCAACGCCGTGTCCGCGCTTCGCAATTACCTTCCGAAAAAAGTCCGGCAGACCGCGATCTATACCAAATCGGACGGCATCGTCGATTGGCAAAACTGCCGCTCGCGCTTTGAAGAGAACAACTTCGAGGTCACCGGAACACACATCGGGCTCGTCTATAACTTCCAGGTTTACAAGCTGATCGCGAATCGTCTGGCGGGAAAAGACTAGGCTGTGGACAGTGGTCGGCGGTCGGTGGTCGGTGTGTTGTGAGTCGTGAGAATCCGGCACGCACAATCGCAAATTGAAAATCGAAAATCGCAAATCTTCCGACTACTGACTACTATAAAATGCTCAACCTATCAGTTCTTTTTGAAGACAGCGCGCGCGCGGTCCCGGAACGAACCGCAGTCGTTTGCCGCGGACGCGAATTCAGTTACGCCGAGATCGACCGGTTGGCGAACCGCGTCGCGAACGGACTCAGGCAGATCGGCATCGAAAAAGGCGACAAGGTCGCGCTCGCCTGCCCCAATCTTTACTTCTTCCCCGTCGTTTACAACGGAATCCTCAAAACCGGCGCGGTAGTCGTCCCGCTGAACATTTTGCTCAAAGGCCGCGAGATCGCGTATCACCTCGCCGATTCCGACTCGAAGGCGTTCTTCTGTTTCGCCGGAACGCCCGATCTTCCGCTCGGCGATGAAGGGTTCAAGGGCTTCGGCGAGTGTGACAACTGCTTTGATTTCATACTTTTGTCGGACGATCCGGCGGCGGCAGAACGATACCCAACGGCGATCTCGTTCGATCATTTCATCGACGGCCAATCCGATGATTTCGAATCGGTGCCGTCAAATGCAGACGAAACGGCGGTTATCCTCTACACATCGGGAACGACCGGACAACCGAAAGGCGCCGAACTGTCGCACATCAACATGATCCTCAATGCGCGTCTGTCGGACACG
>JAKOSS010000354.1 GCA_029777145.1 Acidobacteriota bacterium
AAGCTCAAATTCACCGCGGAAATGCTCGACGCGGCGACCGACAACTGGATGCTCGTCGCGGCGACGGTCCGCGAAGGCCGGCGCGCGCCGCTCGAGGAAAATCTCGAGGTCGTCGAACTGAACCGTCTGCGGGCGGCATTTGAGATTGAAAAAGGGAAGGCCGAGATCGCGCTTCTCGAACTCCGGAATCTGGCGGGGATCGATCCTGCAGAACCGCTCAAGCTTCGCGGCGATTTCGACAATCTTCTCGACGATCCCGGCGCGGCCGACGACGTAACACGCGCGGCCTTGCGGGACCGTCCGGACCTCGCAGGCGCGCGGCTGCTGGAATCGCTGGCCGAAGCGAAGATCGAGCAGGCAAAGGTCGAATCGCGGCCCGATGCTGAGGTTATGGCCGGATACGAAAGGATGCAGAGCGGATTTCCGTTCCGCGGATACGATGCCGCCGGCGTGCTGCGTCCGATCGAGAACACGATGAAGTTCTTCACTTTCGGCGTTCGGATCATGCTGCCCGTCCGGAACCGGAATCAGGGACTGATAGAGGCCGCGACGGCCGAGCGCGACGCCGCGACCAGACGGCGCGAATTCGGCGAGGTGACGATCAAGAACGAGGTCGCAACGGCGTTCGTCCGTTACCGAAGTGCGGCCCGCGCGATGGAGATCTACCGCGTCGGCGTCCGCAATCAGGCGTCGGCCAACCTCTCGGTCGTCCGCCAGACATACGAACTCGGTTCGCGCACGCTGTTTGACTACATTGCCGAACAACGGAAATTCATCGACATCGAGAGCAATTACATCGACGCCCGTCTCGAGACGTACCTCGCGCGGGTAGCGATCCTGAAGGCCGCCAATTCGGGGGCATTGACGAACAAATGAGCGACGAGGAAATCATAGAAACGACGAACGGGTCGAAGCGGATGATCATCTTGATCGCCGCCGTTGCCGCGGCAATTCTGCTGATCGGCGGAGTTGCGATCTGGCGCATCACGCGGAGCGGCGCGGGCCAGCCGGTTCCGGCACCGCGGACGATGACGTTCGACGATTCGTCGATGACGATGTCCGAGCAGCCGGTCGGCGGTGAATTTGTTACCGTGCCCGCCGATCAGATCGAACGTGCGGGGATTCGGATCGAAACCGCCGGCGAGGGACTCGCGGGTGAAAGCGAGGTTGCCTCGTCGACCGGCACCGTGCAGTCGAACTCCTATCGCGAAACTCCGGCGCTGACGCTCGCCGGCGGAGTGGTCCGCAAGGTGAGCGCCGAACTCGGCGACAACGTGTCGAAAGGACAGACGCTCGCGGTCGTTTTCAGCGACGAATTCGCGGCCGCGCAGACGAAATACATCGCTCTCTCGACCGAAGTCGCGAACGCCCGGCAAAACCTCGAACGGCGTCGGCGGCTGATCTCGATCAACCAGCCGTCGAAGACTGAATACGATCAGGCCGCGCGGATGCTGACCGCGGCCGACGCCAATCTCGACGAGATGCGCAAGCGGTTCGATCGAACAAAGAAACTTGTCGATATCGGCGCCGCGTCGCGCGAGGAACTCGAACAGGACACGACGAAACTCCGGACGGCCGAGGCGGAATCAAAGGAGGCGAGAAATCGTCTTACCCGAGCGGAAAGCCTGCTTACCGTGAGCCAGGAGACCCGTTCGGAACTTGAGCAGGCGACGAACGCGCTGCAGAACGCCGAATCCGAACGGGCGGCGGCGCGGCAGAAGCTCTTGCTTTTCGGTTTGCCGCCGAACCGGATCGATGCGCTGCGTTCGGTATCGCAGATCACCTCCGAGATCGCGGTCG
>JAKOSS010000355.1 GCA_029777145.1 Acidobacteriota bacterium
AATTGGCACATCGCAGAAACAAGTCGGCTGTACGGGATGCAAGACGTCGACGACGGAGTCGCGAGCGGTGATTTGTGGTTCGCAGGTTGTGGATTCTGAGTCGCGAGTCGTGAGTTATGAGTCGCGAGCAATGATATGCAGCTCGCCCGTTTGGAGACGGGATCGAGATTCTCTTCTGCTCACTGCTTACGGCTCACGGCTCACTCCTCGCTGCTCGCTGCTCGCTGCTCGCTGCTCACTGCCCACGGCTCACCGATTCACCTTGTATTTTCAAGCGAAATAGGTGAGAATTTACCGATTTGCGTCAGCAATGCAGCGTCCAATACACAATCGGAGAAACAGAAAGAGATTTATGAACTTTCGGTACATCATTTTGACCGTTGTCGCTTTCGGTTTACTGGCGGGAGCCGTCAGTGCCCAGAAGGTGAGGCTTCGTTCCGAGATCACGCCGAACTGCTCGAGCGGATCTTCCCGCTGGAAGTTCGCCGACATCTACGCGGACGGCAACATCGCCGTTCAGGGTAGCTATAACTGCCGCGGCGCCTTCATTTACGATATTTCGAATCCGGACGCTCCGACGTTGGCCTCGTGGTACAATCCGGGCGCCAACCAACAGTTTCTCGAAGCGATCGTCGTCGGTAACCGAGGATATTTCGGCAGCGGAAATGGCGGCGGAGTGCATATCGTCGATCTGACCAACCCGTCGAACCCGACGTTGCTCGGAACCGTGACCTCGACGAACGGCAATGGCCACAATTCGATTCACGAAATGATGGTCATCTCGCAGAACGGCCAGACGTACCTGATCGAGAACGCGAACGTACTGTCGAACAAGATCATCAAATTCATCAACGTGACGAACCCGGCGGCGCCCGTATTCGTCCGCGATCTCAATCCAACGGAGCCGCAATGGGTTCACGCGATGCACATCCGCGGCAATCGCATGATCACTTCCGGATGGGGAAACTCGACCAGCCGCGGGCGGACCGAGATCTACGATATTTCGAACCTTGCGACCCAGGCTCCGACGCTCCTCGGATTCATTGAGGATACGAGCTCGACGACGGCCGGGAACAGCATGCACAGCAGCTGGACGAGCGAAGACGGAAACACGCTTTACAGCGCCCGCGAGACGACCAACGGAACGGGCGACGTCCGCGTCTACAACATTTGGGACCCGTCGAATCCGATCCTTGTGGATCGCCAAACCATGACGAGCCTCAATCTCAACGCGGTCACGCCGCATAATCCCGTTGTGATGGGCAACAAGCTCTATGTTTCGTGGTACCAGGCGGGACTTCAGGTCTTCGACGTCTCGGCACCGACGGCACCGAAACGGATCGGACAATATGATTCGTATCAGCAGACGTTTGCACCGACCGACTCACAGAGCCTCGTTGACGAGCCGTGGGATATCGTTTGCGGCAGCGAGAATCTGCAAAATGTGCTCCCGACATCGTACGACGGCGCGTGGGCGGTCTTCCCGTTTCTTGGCGAAGACCGGGTCCTGATCGGCGATCTGACATACGGACTTCTTATCGTCGATGTCTCGCGCGCGACCGCTCCGGCAAAGAACGTCGTTTCCGACTTCGACGGTGACGGCAAGACGGATCTATCGACGTACACACCGTCTTCGGGTCTGTGGAACATCGAACGCAGCTCGAGCGGCGGCCTTGTCCAGTCGAACTTCGGAATCACCGAAGACCGGGTCACGACCGGCGATTATGACGGCGACGGAAAGTCTGACATTTCGGTATGGCGCCCGTCGAACGGAACATGGTACCGGATCAACAGCGCGACCGACACGTTCTACCAGGCGCAGTTCGGATTGACCGGCGATCGTCCGGTTGAGGCCGATTACGATGCCGACGGCAAGACCGACATCGCGATCTGGCGTCCGGCGACCGGAACCTGGTACATCTGGCAAAGCACTCTGGGGATTCAGATCCAGAACTGGGGTCTCAGCAGCGACATCGCGCTCGCCGGCGATTACGAGGGCGACGGCAAAGCCGACATGACGATCTACCGGCCGAGTACGGGCACGTGGTATATCTTGCAGAGTTCGTCGAGCATTCCCCTTATCTACAACTGGGGAATTTCGACCGACAGGCCGCTATCAGGAGATTTTGACGGTGACGGCACGTCCGACCTCGCGGTGTACCGTCCTTCGGAAGGAAACTGGTATATTTTGAAATCGCAGTCAGGGCAGGTCCTGATCACGCGTTTCGGTCTTGCCGAAGACGTGCCGACGCCCGCCGACTTCGACGGCGACGGCAAGGCCGACATTGCTGTCTTTCGTCCTTCGACGAACGTATGGTACAGGCTCAACAGTGCCGACGGCGGGTTTGTCGCTCGTGAGTTCGGACAGGCAGGCGACGTGGTTTCGCCATCTTCAGTACAGCCGTAAACTTGGCAACTCGGTTTCGGTGTTTTCCGGGCCCACGGTTTGAACGGCGACGTTTGGACTGTGGGTCCTTTTGATTTTCATCATGAGATTGACGCTGACAATTGGATCCGGCACGTTTGCCGGACGAACGTTCGAATTAGCCGAGGGATCGATGACGATCGGCCGCGGAGAACATTGCACCGCGCGGTTCGACCCGCTTGTCGAACGCGTGATGTCGAAAACGCATTGCGAGATCGAGAGCCGTCCCGACGGCTTCCTGCTCGCGGATCAGAACAGCACGAACGGTACTTTCGTCAACGGACAAAGGATCGACCGCGTGATGCTCAGATCCGGCGACCAGATCCAGTTCGGGAAGAACGGCGTCGTCGGTCGAGTCGTCATCGCCGCCGTCGAGTCGGAGGAGAGCATGGAAACGCTTTTCGCGCCGCCGATCGAGGTTCCGCAGTCTCAGCCGACGGTGGCTTATGTGCCGAGTCCGATCCCGGCGTCGCCGGCTCCCGTCGGATTTCCGCCGGTCGAGTCAATTCCCTTGCCCGTACCGAGCGTCCGCAATTCGATCTCGCATTTCAGCGTCGGCAGCATGCCGCGGGAATATGTTCCGGAACCCGAGAAAAGCAATCCGCTGGTGATCATCGGCGCCGTCGTGGCGATCATCGGCGGGCTCATCTGCCTGCTGCTTGTGGTGCTGATCACGGTGCTTTCGGTCGGCCCCGGAACGGCGATCCTGGCGACCGCCGTCGCCTTTGCGCCGTTGGTCATTTATGTCACGCCGTTCATGCTCATCGACCGTTACGATCCGGAACCGCTTTGGCTGCTGGCGCTCGCATTCGCCTGGGGAGCGCTCGTGTCGATCGCATTTTCGTTCTTCGCGAACACGATCGCGGGAATCGGTGCGGCGATCGCCGGCGGCGCCGAGTTCGGCGACAGTTTTATGGCCGTCGCGGCGGCACCGATCTTTGAAGAAGGATCAAAGGGGCTTGGGGTTCTGCTATTGCTGCTGATCTTTCGCAAGTATTTTGACGACATTCTCGACGGCATCGTCTTCGCCGGGATGGTCGGGCTCGGATTCGCCGCGGTCGAGAATATCCTTTATTACGGCCGCGCGTTCAACGGCGGCGGCCCGGTCGCGCTCGGATTGCTTTTCGTCCTTCGCGGGATCCTGTCGCCATTTGCTCACGCGACGTTCACGTCGATGACCGGCATCGGCTGCGGGATCTCGCGCGAAACGCACAACAAGGCTGCGAAACTGATATTCCCGTTGCTCGGATACGTCTTCGCGGTCTGTCTGCACGCCTTGTGGAACGGCCTTGCGACGTTCGCCTCAACGATCCTCAAAGGATTGAACATCGGATGGCTCTGCGACTGGCTCGGTCAAGGACTTGAGGGACTTTGCGGATTTCTCGTCGCGTACGCCGTCGTCCAGATCCCGCTGTTCCTGATTTTCATCAGTTTCACACTCTACATTCTCGTCAGGCAAAACCGCATTCTGAAGGAAATGCTGGCGATCGACGTCGCGCGCGGGCTTCTTCCGCAGGAACATGCCGCTAAAGCGACCTCGATCTTCGGTTCGATCGCTTGGCGACTCGGTGGCCTGGGTTCGGGCAAATTCGGCGCGCGATCGAAATATTTGCGGACGATCGGCAAACTCGGACTTTCGTACTGGCACATTCAGCGCGCGACTGAAGCCCATGGACAGACCGCGAGTTTTCAGCAGAATCCGATCCTGCGCAGCGAGGTCTTGCGCTGGCGTGAACAGGTTTGATCGGTAGCTTCAAGCGGCCTGATAAACGCGGTAGGCGTTGTTCTCGGCGATGATCGTACAGTTCGTGAAGTTGCGTTCAAGAAGCGGTTTGTACTTCAGAAAGCGATTGGCAACGATGAACAGCGAACCGCCGGGATTGAGGTGATTCCTGGCCCGTTCGATCAGTTCTTCGACGATCCCGTAATCCGTTCCGACGCCGCGATGGAACGGCGGGTTCGAGACGATCGCGTCAAAGCGCCCTTCAACTTCCGAAAATCCGTCCGAAGCGAACAACTTTGCCGCGTCGATCGCGTTCGCTTCAAGCGTCAGCCGTGCCGATTCAACGGCCGCCGCGCTGCTATCGAGAAATTCGACCGCGACGCCCGGTGCGCGTCGCTTGATCGTTGCCCCGACGATCCCGCAGCCGCAGCCGAAATCGAGGACGCGTCCTGAGAGTCGCGGGAGCGAACTCAACAGGAATTCGGTGCCCGCGTCGAGTCGCCCGCGGCTGAACACACCCGGCAAGGTCACAATTGTGAAAGTTGTGTTATCGATCGTGCACTCGTCCGTCTGCAGGAAGTCCGACGGTGTAACGGAGGTCGTATTCGCCCGATTGCGCGCGGCGTAGACGACGCAGTGGCGTGCGGCCTCGCTCCAGACAACGTCGCCGACGATCTCCGCGAATCGGTCGCGCACCGATCGGATGCCGGAATCGTTCGCGCCGACGAGATAAACGGAACCGTCGGCGGCCACCGCTTGCGACGTCATTCGCAGTACATATTCGATCAGATCCCGCCCTTTCGGAAGATAGACGATCGCCGAATCGTGAAGCTCGCGGGGAGAATACCAATAGCCGAACCGGACCTGCGAAGGGTCGTGGCCGGAATCGCCAAAGCTCTTTGTTTGGTACGAATGAGAACGGTAATCGAAATTGTGGACCGTCGTTGCATCGGAAGATCCGGCGGCGAAAAACGAAGCGAATCCGTCGTCGGGCGGAGCGACGATGAGCATCGACTCGCCGCGAAGCGAGTCGATCTGCCGAAAGAGCAACCGGCTGGGATTGGTCCAGTTTTTTGCGTCGCCAGCCGCCATCGTTGCGTCGATCAGTAAGCCCGCGCGAAGATCACCCGTTTTGAAGACGGATTGCCTGAGAACACGCAGGTCCCCGCCTGTTCGGTCGAATTGAACGGGATGCAGCGGATGGTCGCCTTTGTTTCGGCCTTGATCGCGTCTTCAGTCTCGCTCGTTCCGTCCCAATGCGCGACGATGAACCCGCCCTTTTCGATCTGCGTCTTGAAGTCTTCCCAGGTATCGACGACGAACGTGTTCGATTCCCGAAAATCCAGCGCCTTCTTGTAGATATTCGCCTGAATCTCGACAAGCAGGTCCGAGAGGTAGCTCGCGACGCCCTCAATCGGCTTCGATTCCTTCGAAAGCGTATCGCGCCGCGCCACCTCGATGGTCCCGTTCTCGACGTCCCGCATCCCGATCGCCAGTCTGACCGGCACGCCTTTGAGTTCGTACTCGGCGAATTTCCAACCTGAGCGCTGTTTGTCGTCGTCGTCGAACTTTACCGAAACGCCGGCCGCGCGGAGTTGATCGATCACAGGCAGGACTTTCTCGGAGATCTTCGCGAGCTCTTCTTCGGTCTTGAAGATCGGCACGACGACGACCTGGATCGGCGCGAGTTTAGGCGGCAGCACGAGCCCGTTGTCGTCCGAATGCGCCATTACGAGCGCGCCCATCATGCGGGTCGAAAGTCCCCAACTCGTGGCCCACGCGTACTCAAGCTTTCCTTCCTTCGAAGTGAACTGAACATCGAAACTCTTGGCGAAGTTTTGACCGAGAAAGTGCGAAGTGCCGGCCTGAAGCGCTTTTCCGTCCTGCATCATCGCTTCAATGCACAACGTATCTTCCGCTCCCGCAAAACGCTCATTCGGGGTCTTCGTGCCCTGAACCACCGGCAGCGCCATCCAGTCCTCGGCGAACGTCGCATAGACGCCGAGCATCCGTTCGGTTTCCTCGACCGCCTCTTCGCGCGTCGCGTGCGCCGTGTGACCTTCCTGCCAAAGAAATTCCGCGGTTCTAAGAAACAGTCGCGTGCGCATTTCCCAGTGACGACGTTGCACCACTGATTGATCAGAATTGGAAGGTCGCGGTACGACTGGATCCAGTTGCGGTAGGTGTTCCAGATCACCGTTTCGCTCGTCGGGCGGACGATCAGTTCCTCTTCGAGCCGGGCATTGTCGTCGACGACAAGCCCCTTTCCGTCAGGATTCGACTTCAGCCGGTAATGCGTCACGACCGCACATTCTTTCGCGAATCCTTCGGCGTGTTCTTCTTCCTTTTCGAGAAACGATTTCGGCACGAAGAGCGGGAAATAGGCATTCTGATGCCCGGTCGCCTTGAACATGTCATCCAACGCGCGCTGCATCTTCTCCCAGATCGCGAAGCCGTACGGCTTGATGACCATACAGCCTCGAACCGCAGAATTCTCGGCCAGGTCGGCGCGCTTGACGAGTTCGTTGTACCACTCGGAATAGTTTTCGCTTCGTTTCGGTAATCCTTTGCTCATAAGTTATTTGCGAGTTGTTATGTAAAATAGAAAATGATACGTGAATTCAATCCAAGAAACAATTTCTCCACCATCCGAATCGGTTCCGGCACGATGCGGCGCGGACCGCGATTTGTGATAAGTTTATTGATATATGAGCGCACTCGATATTGACTTCCATGACACCGCCACGGCGTTTGCGGACAAAACGAACTCAGCTCTCAAAGAACGCTACCGGCTCTTCAAAATGATGAATTCACCCTCGATGGTGAATCTCGGCACGAAGCTGACGAATTTCGCGCTGGCGATCGGTCTTCCCATCTCGGGCCTGATCAAAAAGACGGTCTTCACGGTCTTTTGCGGCGGCGAAACGATCGAGGAATGCGACCGCACGATCAAGAAGCTCGGCGAGTCGAAGATCGGCACGATCCTCGATTATTCGGTCGAAGGCAAATTCGAAGAGGAAGACTTTGAGCACACCAAGGACGAGATCCTGGCGACGATCCGGCGTGCGAAAGGCGATCCGAATATTCCCTTTTCGGTATTCAAGGTGACGGGCATCGCGCCGCTCGGGACGCTCGAGAAGGTCAGCGCGGGCGTCGATCTTCCCGAGAAAAGCCAGTTGAAATGGGAGCGGATCCAGGGACGCGTCCGCGAGATATGCGACCTCGCGGCTTCGATCGATCAGCCGATCTTCATCGATGCGGAAGAGACATGGATCCAAAACGCGATCGACATGATGGCGGCCGAAATGATCGAGAAGCACAACAAGGAACGGCCGCTGGTCTACACGACCATCCAGTTTTACAGAACCGATGCGCTCGAGATGCTCAAGGCGCAGCATGAAGCGGCGCGCGAGAAGGGCTGCTTTTACGGGATCAAGCTTGTCCGCGGCGCGTACATGGAGAAAGAGCGCGACCGCGCCGCCGAGATGGGATACCCGTCGCCGATCCAGCCGGACAAGGCCTCGACCGACCGCGATTACGACGCCGGTTTGAGATATTGTCTCGAGAACATCGATTCGCTCGCTTTTGTCGCGGCGACTCACAACGAGGAAAGCACGAGGATGCTGGCGCAGCTGATGGATGACAAGAACATCCCGAAGGATCATCCGCACGTCTTTTTCTCGCAACTTCTGGGAATGAGCGACAATCTTTCGTATGTGCTGTCGGACAACGGCTACAACGTCTCGAAGTATGTCCCGTACGGTCCGGTCAGGGACTCTGTTCCGTATCTGATCCGTCGTGCGCAGGAGAATACGGCGGTGATGGGACAGGTCAGCCGCGAACTCGATCTGTTAAAAACGGAACTCGAGCGGCGCCGGGCGTCGTAATCATTCAAGTGATGATGTTTTGTCCGAATTGCGGAACGGGCGGCCAATCCGCGGAAACTTATTGCCGTAAATGCGGCACCTTTCTCCCCGATTTCGAAAAGGCGCTCGCCAAACAAACGACGCCGCGCGATCACTTCACGGCAAATACCGTGTTGTCGGTCATGACCGCTTTGGTCAGCGCGACGCTCGCTGTTCTGCTCTACGCGAACTTCCTCGGAAAAGACGATACGCCGCTGCTGATCTACGTGACGGCCGGATTTCTCACGGCGATGTTCTTTTGGCAGGTTCAGGTGATCTGGCGGTCGGTTCTGTTACGGAGAGAATTTCCCGAGCGGAATCGCGCAATTCCGAACGCGATCAACGAAAAGCAGGCCCATCAGCTTCCGGAAGCGGATCCGGAGATCTTCGTCGGGGGCCCGTCAAGAGCGAAGGACACGTCAAAGGTGCCGCGTTCACCGAAGGCCGAGCATTAGTCTGATCGAACGGTCGCCGACGACGGCCCCGTTCTCCCGCCAATCCGCAACTTCCTCGACTTCTTCCGGTTCTAGTTCCGCAAACTTCATGCGCGAGGTTTGGGTCGCCTCAAACGCCCGCGTCGTCAGCGCCGCGTGGGAGAGCGAAACGGTGAGCGACCGCGGCTCCTCGAGAGCGGAATCCGCCGATTCTATGTCCGGAAACAACTCGGCGTATCCGCGCAGATGCCAGACCCGATCTCCGTTATTGTCGTCGATCGCAAGAATCCGAAGCAGTCCGAAACCGCTTTCTACCTGAAAGATAAGGAAATCTCCGGCGCGAAAATCCTGTGACATATTCCGAGATTATCAAATTGCGCTCGCACTGGAAAGACTTGCTATAATCCACGGCGTGAATTACGAACGAATGCTGGAGACCGCTCTCGAGGAAGCGCGTATCGGAATGTCGGAAGGAGGCGTGCCCATCGGCGCGGCGCTTTTTGACGGGAACGGCGAGTTGCTCGGGCGCGGGCACAACCGCCGGGTGCAAGAGAACGATCCATCGGTCCACGGCGAAACCGACGCCTTTCGAAAGGCCGGCCGCCAGCGGCGGTACGACGATAAGATCATGGTCACGACGCTCGCTCCGTGCTGGTACTGCTCGGGTCTGATCAGGCAATTCGGGATCGGAACCGTGGTCGTCGGCGAGTCGCGGACGTTTCAGGGCGGGATCGAGTGGCTGCGCGAACTCGGCGTGAAGGTCGTCGATCTCGATTCTTCCGAATGCCGCGAACTCCTCGAGGAATTCATCGCTGCCCGGCCGGACGTCTGGAATGAAGACATCGGCGAAATTCGCGACGACGTTTAATACGCGTTCAGTCTGTTCTGATAGGAATTAAAGTTCGCCCGCATCTCATCAAGTGAATCGCCGCCGAACTTTTCACGCATCGAGTTCGCGATGACGATCGCGAGCATCGCTTCGCCGATCACTCCGGCGGCCGGAACCGCCGTAATATCCGAACGCTCGAATGCGGCCGCGTCTTCCCGTTTGGTATCGATGTCGACCGAGCGCAATGCTTTGCGGAGCGTTGCGATTGGTTTCAGATAACCGCGGACGCGGAGTTCCTCGCCGTTCGTGATTCCGCCTTCGAGGCCGCCCGCGCGGTTTGTCGGCCGCGTGAAACGTCCATCCGCGAAAAAGATCTCGTCATGCACCGATGACCCCGGAATTCCCGCGTTGCGGACCCCTTCGCCGATCTCCACGGCCTTGACGGCCTGGATCGACATGAACGCCTGGGCGATCCTGCCGTCGAGCTTTTCCGCCCATGATGTGTGCGATCCGAGCCCGACCGGAACGTTCTTCGCGACGACCTCGAAGATCCCGCCGAGCGTGTCGCCGTTGGTTTTCGCATCATCGACGGCGGCGATCATCTGAGCTTCGGTTTCGGCGTCCGCACAATTGAGCTGCGAGTCGGGCGGAATTGATCCGATCGCCTCCCACGAGGCTGAAACCGGCTCGGTCGGAACGGATCCGAGTTTGATGACGTGGCTTCTGATCTCGATTCCGAACTGTGCGAGGAGTTGCTTCGCCAACGCGCCGCAGGCGACGCGTGACGCAGTTTCGCG
>JAKOSS010000356.1 GCA_029777145.1 Acidobacteriota bacterium
GGCGCACCCGAGGTCCACTGAACGAGACCCGAAAGTTCGAATCCGCCGAAGATCTTGTCGACCAATCCGCCCTTGTTCAGGAACATCTTGCCCTTTCCGAACGGCAGCTGATAGATGCCGTTGAAATTGAACACATGCGTCTGATCGAAGTCTGCGCGCTGTTTGTCCCACTGCTTGTTGTTGTTGTCCAGATACGGTTCGAGAAGCGCCTGCGACGTGCCGACGGCATTGGTCAGGTTCTTCGAGAACGTGTAGTTGGCCTGGAAATACAAACCGTTGGAGAAACGACGACGGACTTCCAACTGGAGCGAATCGTACCGATACCAGCCATCATTGACGAAGTAGTCGATGATGCCCGTTCCCGGGTTCGGAAGGAAGTTGATACGCGGAACATTGTTCGGGTTCGCGACCGTCGGCATGTTGTTGACGTTCAGCGTGTTGTTCACGAACGAGACCGCGAGGTCGGCCGGCGTACCGTTGGCCAGGTTGTTGTTGAACGTCGTCAACGACAGACCGCCCGTACCGACGACAAGGCGACCCGCGCCCGGCGTGTTCGTGTTGATGAAGATCGACAGTGCCTGGCAACCAGCCGAGACGCAGAACGCGTTGCCGGTCAAGTTGAAGTTGGCACGGGCACGTTCGAAGTCGGCAAAGAAGCCGTTGTTGAAAATGTCGATCTGACCAAGGTCGACACCGCGTGCGAGGTTGCTGCTGCGGGTTCCGACGTAACGGACCTCAAATGCAGTGTTACCCCAGAACTCACGCTGGAAGCCGAAGTTGTACTGTTCGATCCTCGGTGTTTCGAGCTTCGGATCGACACCGTAAACGACGCCGAAGAAGTTACCGATACCAAGATCGTTGTTCTGGAGTAGGTACGCGGCGGCGTGACATACGTCGGCAGCGGAACCGTCGGAACTCCAGTGGTGAAGCGGCCGTTCAGGTTGCTCAGCGTCACACCGGTACGAGCGGCGCCGGCGTTGTTGGCCGCGGCGTTGTTGATCGACGTGACGATCGAGTCGTTTCCGTAGACATGGCTGTAGCCACCACGAAGAACCGACTTTCCTGCACCGCCGAAAAGGAACTTGCCGAAACCGGATTCGAAGGTCGGTGACCACGCGACACCAAGATTCGGAGCAAAGTTGTTGTAGTCCGTTTTGTAGTACGCGTTCTTGCGACCGGCATTTCCGCCGACGAAATCATACGTTCCCGCCGGATTCAGCAGGGACGCGATCGGATTGTCGGGGTCGGAAATAACGGGTTCCAGGGCGATACCGTTCTTGATACGGAGCGCCGGGAACAGTTCGTAGCGTACGCCAAGGTTGAGCGTCAGGCCTTTGCCGACGAGCCAGCGGTCCGCGAGGTAGAACGAATGGTTCTCATAACGGAACGGCTGATAGGTCGTAGCGCCGCGCACGAAGCCGGACGAAGTATCGAGAAGGTTGAACGACTGCGAGACGGTCGTGAAACCGCCGCCCAAAAGCGCGAGCAGACCGTTGGCCGCTCCGAGCTGGGTCGTGCTGATTCCGCCGATCGACGTAAAGTTGGCCGCCGTGAAGGTCGGCGTCGCCGTACCGGTACCCATCGTCACGGTCGGCAGATTCGCCGCATCGTTGTAAGCATTGACACGGAAGACCTGAACCTGTCCGCCGAAACGGAAGGTATGGTTCTTCCAGATCCAGTCAACGTTGTCCTGGAAGTTGAACGCCTTGGTCGTACGACCCTGGCTGCGGAACGGATTTTCGGGAGTCGTTACCAACGTCGGCGTGATGTAGTAATCCGGAAGCGGATCGGTACTGTCGAACGGAACGACACTCGTGAAGATACCGCCGCGGAATTCGTTCACGATGTTGTTCGTGAAGATGCGGCGATATGCCATCGTGAACTGAATGTTCTCCGAATACTGAACAACACCCGGGATCGTCGTGAATTTCGTCGTGTCGACGTCAGGGCGCAGGTTGTCCTCTCGGTTGTAGTTGTAAACACCGAGGATCGAGTCGCGCTCCGTCATGTCGACGTCGATGCGGGACGAGTACTGGTCGCGCGTTTGATTCGCCGCACGAAGCAACCGGAAGCCGGCAGTATTCAGACCATCACCGCCCGTGAAATTGCTCGTCGTCGGCAGTTGCGAAATGATGCGGGCCGCAACCGTCGGATCGACCGTAGCCGGAACCTGAGTGAACGTGCCGCCGAGCGAACGCGCCCAACCGAGAAGGTCGGGAATGACGCAGGTGCTGCCGACGGTCGTTGACGGACAGAACGCCGAAGCATTCGTGTTCGTACGCGTCCAGGTGAACGCTCCGCCGCGAGCGGCCGGCGTCAGGATCGTGCGCGTCGCGACCGACGTCACCGGATCTTTGATGCCTTCATACGCGAAGAAGAAGAATCCCTTGTTCTTGTAGAAGTACTTTCCGCCCTGACCGAAAGCCGGGATCGGAACCGGACCGCTCAGCTTGCCGCCGTATTGGTTACGGTTGCGGAACGGTTTCGCCGTGTTGCTGCGGTTGTTGAAGAAGCTGTTCGCTGCGAACTCCGAATTGCGGTTGTATGCAAAAAGAGCACCGTGAAAGTCCTTCGTTCCGCGCGGGGTCACGAGACGGATCTGGGCGCCGCCGTATCCCTGGTCGGCTTCCTGGTTGCCGGTCGAGATCGTGAACTCGCCGGTATCGTCAACCGACGGACGGCCCGGAGCGAAGTCCGTGGCGTTCGTGCGGATGAACGTGTCCTGAATGTTGATACCGTCACGCGTGATGTTGGTAAACGTCGTACGCATGCCGTTGATCGTCGTGTTCTGCGCCGAATTGCTCGCAACACCGGCCTGAAGCGTGGTCAGGCTGAGCGGGTTACGGGTGATCAGCGGAAGCGACAGGATCTGTTGCGGGCTGACCGTGTTCGAGATCTGCGCAGTACCGGCGGTGACAACGTCGGCACCGGCCGTCACGGTAACGCTTTCCTTGACGTCGCCGACCTCAAGCGTCGCGGCCAACGTGTAGTCACGGCCGACGTCGATCTTGACTTCGGTCGCCACGTACTGTTTGAACCCGCTGGCCGTGACAGTCACGGTGTAGGTTCCGAATTCGAGCTGCGGGAAAAGGTAATTTCCTTCTGAATTCGAAGTGGTCGTAAACTCTTTGCCTGTCTTATTGTCCTTCGCAACGACAGTCGCGCCGGGCAATGCGCCATCCGGACCCGAAACGGTTCCGACGAGTCGCCCGGTAGTTCCCTGCCCGAAAGCAGCGACCGCGGCAACGGCTGCAAGCAAAAAGCTGATCAAAAATCTCTTCATTTGCTCCTCCATAAGTTGAACTGACTCTCTTTTCAAAAAAAAGACGGGAATGTTGTTAACAATGATTCAATTCGTATGCCACCGCCGAAGGCGTTATGAATGCTAGGGTTAGCGACCGCCGGGATTGGCGGTTGATGTAAAAATCGGACGATTCTACAAAATTTTGAATTAGTGGGGGCGTGAGTGTTTTCCCTCACCCAAATGCAAGTCGGCTTTGGAGGACGTCTGAAGCCATCCGAAGGAAACCGATAACGTCAGATTCTGACCTGAATATTGTAGTTCTTGATCTTGGAATTGAGTGTCGTCGCGTTCAGTCCGAGCAGCCTCGCGGCGCGCGACTGGTGTCCACCGGTCTGCTCGAGCGCGCGGCGGATTAGATCGATCTCGAATTTCTTAACCTCGTCGTAAAAATTGACGCCGCGGGAAATATCGATGTCGGCCGAAAATCCCTCGGTATTCTTCAGGAGTTCAAATGCGAGATCCGGATTCTGCACTTCGGGACGCAGACATTCGACCGTGAGTTCATCGGTCGGAGCGATCACGACTGCGCGTTCGATAATGTTCTCGAGCTCGCGGACATTGCCGGGATAGTAGTAGTTCTCGAGCAGCGAAAGGACGTCCGGCGAAAATGTTTCGCTGATGTGCCGCGCGTTCTCATCATTGTATTTGCGGATGAAGTACTGCGCGAGCGGAAGGATGTCGTCGCGCCGGTCGCGAAGCGGAGGAAGTTCGATCGGAACCACCGAAAGCCGGTAATACAGGTCCTCGCGAAACGTCCCGTTCTTGACCGCCTCTTTCAGATCGACGTTCGTCGCGGCGATGATCCGGACATCGACCTTTGTCGGCGCGGTGTCGCCAAGCGGCGTGAACTCACGTTCCTGAATGACGCGGAGAAGCCGGACCTGAGTTTCGGGACGAAGGTCGCCGATCTCGTCGAGAAAGATCGAGCCGCCGTCCGCGACTTCGAAGAGTCCTTTCTTGGCCGCAACTGCTCCGGTGAAAGCGCCTTTCGTGTGTCCGAAAAGTTCGGATTCGAGCAGTTCCGACGGAATATTCGAACAGTTGACGACCACGAATTGCTGATCCGCGCGCGGACTGGCTTCGTGGATCGATTTGGCGACGAGTTCTTTTCCCGTACCCGATTCGCCCGTGATCAGAACCGTTGAGCGGGCCGGTGCGACGCGGTCGACGAGCCGGAAGACGTTTTCCATCGCCTCCGACCGGCCGATGAACCCTTCGCGGCGGACCGATCGCGACATCGCCTGGCGCAGCACGACTCGCTCTTCCTCTTTTCGCCGCGCCTTGATCCCTTTGGCGACGAGCGCGAGGATCTGCTCGTTCTGGAACGGCTTGCGGATGCAGCCTTCGGCGCCTTTTTCCCACGCGGAGATCGCGGTGTCGAACGTCGCGTAGGCGGTGATCATCATGACGTAGGCGTCGGCGTCGATCTTGATCAACTCCTGCAAAGCGGTCAGTCCGCCCATTCCGGGCATCGAGACGTCCATCAGAACGACGTCGTACGACTTTTCGGAGTACGCCTCGATCGCTTCCTCGCCGTTTCGTGCAAGATCGACCTTGTAGCCCGCGCCCGAGAGGATCGTCTCGAGAACGTCCCGCATGATCTCTTCGTCGTCGCAGATCAGAACTGTGCCTTTTTTCGCCATATTCCGGGTGTTAATTGTAAATGGTTCGTCGCCAATTGCTAAATCTCGCGGCCTCAAATAACAATCAGACGATGGTTTACGATCGCATCACCAAACGGTACGACCGGCTGATGGCGCCGCTCGAACGCATGTTCCTCGCACGCTGGCGTCGGGAAGCGATCGCTCTTCTGCCGCCGGAATCAACAGTTCTCGAAGTCGGAGCGGGCACCGGAGCCAATTTCGCGAACTATCCCGCAACGGACTATGTGGTCGCTTCCGAACCGGCAACTGAAATGATCGGGCGCGCCGCCGAACGCTCCGGAGCGATCCGTCTGGTTCAGGCGAGCGTCGAGAACCTGCCTTTTGCTTCAGGTACTTTTGATGCAGCGTTTGCGACTTTGGTTTTTTGCTCGGTATGCGATCCGGCGCGCGGGTTTGAGGAACTGCGGCGGGTAGTTCGCCCGGGTGGCTCGATCGTTCTTCTCGAGCATGTCCGCCCGAACGGATTTCTCGGATACGTTTTCGACGCGATCAATGTGATCTCGACGCGGCTGATCGAGGATCACATCAATCGCCGGACGGCGGATACTGCCAGAAACGCCGGACTTCAAATCGACGAGGTCCGCAAAAAAGCGTTCGGATCGTTCAATCTGATCATCGCCAGAACTCAGAAAGTTTAGGAAGTTTGGAAAGTTTGGGAAGTTTGGGAAGTTTAGGAAGTTTGGGAAGTTTAGGA
>JAKOSS010000357.1 GCA_029777145.1 Acidobacteriota bacterium
CAACCGCCAAGAAGGGATTGGCGGTCTTCCCGAATGACGCGAATCTGTACGTCAGTTTGAGTTGGTTCTACAGCATGGCCGACATGCCGAAGGAGGCGTCGATCGCGGCCCAGAGCGCGATCAACCTCGATCCGAAGATCGCCATGGGGTACACGAACCTGTGCCGTTCGCAAAACGATCTGAAGCAGTACAGTCAGGCTCTTCAGTCATGCAATTCGGCGTTGCGGCTGAATCCCGGCGACGGTGAAAGCTATCTCTATATGGGCCGGGCGTACGAGTTTCTGAATCAGCCCGAGCGCGCGGCGGACAGCTACAACAAAGCAATTCCGGGACTGCTGAAGTTCACGCAAGACAATCCCGATTATTCCGACGGCTTCTATTTGCTTGGGAATGCTTACTTCGCACTTCAAAAGGACGAACAGGCGATCGCGGCATACAAGGAATGCCTGCGGTTGTCGCCAAACTTTGCCCGGGCGCGCTATACGCTCGGATACTCGTATAACGCGACCGGAAACAAGACTGCCGCGCGTGAGCAGTACAACATTTTGAGGAACCTCGACGCCGACCTCGCTGCGCGCCTGCTGGCGTTGATCGAAGGGAAGTAGGCAGTGAGCAGTGAGCGGTAAGCAGTGAGCAGTGGGCAGTGGTCAGTGGTCAGCAATTTGCGATTTGCGATTGCCGATTTGCGATTGTCGTGTGTTTTTCCGGTTGCATTTGCCGGTCGCTACCGCTCCCGGTTCTGACAGCTCACCACCGACCACTGACCACCGACCACTGCCCACCGACCACTGCCCACCGACCACTGTGCCTCCTAGCTACCGAATAGAAAATACGCGAGGTTCGGGGCCTCGTGCGAACGGTCGTATCCGACAAGTTCGACATAAGCCCGGCCGTCGATCGGCTCGCCGTTTTTCGTGCCCTCAACACCGCACGCGCCTTCCCAGTAAATGATCATCGTCGTTCCGCGGGTGTCCAACTCCTGATCACGGACGCACGGGGTCACCGTCAGCTCGAGACCGAACTTCCCGCAGGTCAACCTCCAACCGCTCGGATAGGTCGCGCCGGAGTTGGGCGATTTCCACCAACCGGTCGGCGTGATCGTGAAGTCGTCGTTTTTGAGAGGCTCGAATTCGCCGTCTGAGCCGACAAACGTCCCGCTCGAATACGGTGAAACCTGATCCTTGCTGTCGCGCAGCTGGTAGCACATCAGCTCCGTGTTGTCGCCGAGCTGGATCGAGAACCAATCCCAGCCTTTTTGGTTTTCTGTCGGCGTCCAGGTTCCGAACTCGCGGTCCATCCAGGCGGATCCGGTGAAATGCTCGGCGCGCCCATCACGGACGATGTCGCCTTCCATTTCCATGCGGGTGTAGGCGAAATAGCGCGAAGCCTCACCGGAATCCTTGTACGAGACGCCGTCGCGGTCGCGACCGTTGAGCACGACCGGTTTCGATGGTTTGAGATCCGCCTCAAAGACGATGTCTCCGGCCGTCGCGCGGAGAATGTGTGCGCCGTGCGATTCGCGAAGCGACCAGTCGCCGAGCCGGAGGTGAAAATGCGATTCGCTCGCCGAAGCAGGATGATCGAACCATCCGTTCGCGCTTTTGCGATGTGAGTAGAAAAAAGTATCCCGGTCGGGATCCGTCAGCGCGAAGTGCGCGAAATAGATCGGATTTCCGAGGATCCGCATCGGGATCATCGAGAGCTTATCGAGATCGGTACGCCGTTTGAAAAACACGAGCTCGAAGCCGAAACGCGTGCCGTCCGCCGTTTCGCCGTGGCCGGTGTAGTACCACCATTCGGTCTGGGCGTTGGCGTGTGCGTAGAGATCGCGCGGCAGCGACACCGGATCGAACTCCGTGCCGTCGCGCAACGATTCCGCCGGACCGGCGATCGTCTCGGCAATTCCCTCGAAGATCTCGGTCGCCGAGCGCTGCAGATTGTCGAACAGATTCTCGCCTGAATCGTTGAAAAGGTCTTCGTTTTTTCCCATCCCTTGATCGAACTCCTAAAAGAGAAATGACGCCGATGCGGTAACGCACCGACGTCAATAATTATCAGACAACGATCCGGAGTTATCAATTCCGACGCCGTTTCTTGGGATTTGTCTTGATATCGACGCGCTGGATCTTCAGAACGACGCGGACGGAATCCGCGCGCTTGTCGAGAAACGCCGGAACGAACGGCGCATCGGTCGCGTCCTGACGGAGCGCTTTTTCGAGCTCGAAAACGGTTTTTGCGTCGTCGAGCGGCGCCACGACTTCTTCAACACTTGCAAGTCCGTCGCCGAAGACGTCGGCGATGACCACGACCTCGTCATCGCGGGTATGGCTGCTGGCGAGCGACTTCGTCAGTTCAACGAGGGCACCTTGCGGATTGATGCTCGGAGATTCACCGGAAACGGCGAGTCGTTCGGCGGCCAAACCGGATGGAGTGATCGAATCGCCGGTCGATGCGGTCGTGGTCGGGAAGAACAATGTGGTGCCGCTGTTTCGGCTCGTCGCCAGATCGTTCGTCAGGCCGGCATTTCCGGCGAGCAGAATCCAAAGAAACGAAAGCCCGAGGACGACCGATGCGGCCGACCCGACGGCGTACGGCATTACCCGCATCTGCAGGTACTCGAGAAATTGCCCGGAAATGAACCCGGTTCGCGTGTTCCGCGTGCGCAGAAGCTCGGTTCGGACGGCGACTTTGACCGACGTCGCAAGTCCGGCCGGCGCGGTCGCTGTCCGGAAATCTCCGAGGGCGGCACGCAGTGCCCGGATATCGTCAAGCTTTTGCCGGCATAGCGGGCACGAGACGAGATGTGAATCGACCGCGGCTTTTTGTTCGGGCGAAAGTGTCCCGTCCGGATAAAGCGAAAGATCCAATTGTAAAGCTTCGCAGTTCATTGTCTTTTTGGTCGCCGACTCAAAATGCGAGCCGTCGACATGGTGGATAACCGACTGACCCCGGCTGCTTCCCGAATTCGGAAAGCAACAATTGCCGTCCGGTCCCGATCTTTGGAAACGATCGATTCGCTGATTGCTTGCTGGTCAGTTTTTCAAACAAACCGTTTCCTGTGTCCGACTCCGCCCGGCATATCGCACCTTTGACTTCTCGTTTGGCACCGATTTTTGTCACCAGGTAAAACCGGGGCGAGTCAGTTATCCACCAGTTTCGACCTCGATCGAACGATCCTTTGTCGGATCTCGCTCAATCGTTGATCGTTCAAACATCTTTCAATCGGCGGCGAAGTTCGTCGCGTCCCCGCGCGATCCGGGACTTGACGGTCCCGATATTGACGTCGAGGGCGGTCGCGATCTCGTCATACGCGAGCCCTTCTATATCGCATAAGACAACCGCCTCGCGATAGATCTCAGGAAGTTCCCCAAGCGCGTCCCGGAGCATTCTCTGGCGTTCACGCCTGAGCAGCTCTTCTTCGGGGCTCGGCGAGTCGGACGAGAAGGTCTCGACGATCGGCGTCTCGCTTGGTCCGAAACTGACATCGAGCGAGATCGTTTGGTCCCGCCGGCGCCGTTTCCACCATCGGAACCGGTTTCGCGACTCGTTGATCGCGATCCTGAACAGCCACGTTTTCAAATTCGCTTCGCCGCGAAATTTCTTGATCGCTTTCAGCGCGCTCAAGAACGTTTCCTGGGTCAGATCGCGAGCTTCTTCGGAGTCTTGCGTCAAACGGAAGAGCAGTCCGTGAATGTCGCCGGCGTATCGGTTGACGAGCACGTCAAACGCCTCCAGATCACCCGCCCTGAGCCTTTCAACGAATTCGATCTCCCCCGAGGCGAATGAGTTCCTGGCGGCCGCCGGAGCATGCCGTAAGTCGTCATTTTCTATCGCCATCGACTTGCTGAAGAACATCTCCTGCCTCTCAGATCTTCTCAACAGGGAATCTCAAATTGCGGGTCCCTTTGCGTGGGGACCGAACTGTTAGACACCGCGGTTCAGCGTTTGTTCCCGGAATTGCAAAAAACTTTTGCGGCTTTCCGATGAACGGTTCTGTTTGTCGGGGCCGCGAGTTTGCAATCCATTTGCCACACCTGCCTTTTTAGGCTAAATTAACTCTTTTGGAAAAATTCCAATTGAGCCGATTATATAACGAACAATCATCCCGTTGATTGCAATTTTTGAGAGATGGCACGAAAAAAGAGAATCCCCGAGGTCGCCGCGCCGACTGCCGATAACAAGGAAACACCGCAGTATCGCGATGCATTTCAACAGACGTTGACCAAAAGGGTTGAAGACGCCCAACGGACTTTCGAGGGCAAAGGCAAAACGATCCTTTATGCGGTCGCGGCTTTGGCCGTGCTCGGCGTGATCGTCTTCATCGTCTGGCGTTGGTCGGGTTCGAACGATGCGAAGGCGCAGGCCGCGCTCGGCAAGGCGATCGAGACCTCGCAGGCAAGCATTTCGGATGTTCCGCAGCCGGCAGGTTCGACGATCAAAACCTTCAAAACCGAAAAAGAGCGCGCTGAGGCGGCAATCAAGGAGTTTCAGACCGTCGTGGACAATTACGGTGGGGCTCCGGCGGAAAAGGCTAAATACTTCATTGCCGTCAACAAGTTGAGCATCGATCGCGCGGCCGGAATCACCGAACTCGAAGCGCTCGCCAAATCGTCGGACCAAGTCGGAAGTCTTTCGAAGTTCGCTCTGGCGCAGGCGAAGGCAGCGGACGGCAAGAACGACGAAGCGATCGCTCTTTATCAGGAACTTGCGGCATCGTCGGACCCGGTCGTTCCGAAGGATTCGATAAATTTTGCGCTCGCGCAGCTGCTTGAAAAGGCTGGCCGAAAGGATGAAGCCGTCGCGCTGTATTTCAACATTGCGAAGACCGCAACCGAGGCAAAAGACGCGGAGGGCAATCCGGTTCCGCTCGGGACAACGGCGCGCGACGCGAAGGATAAGGTGACCGAACTCAATCCTGAAAAGGCGAAGGAGATCGTCGAGCCGACTCCGAAAAGTCCGCTCGGCGGCGGCGGAAACGTTCCGCCGATCCTGCAGCAGTAGTTTTTCAGAATTCTTGGTTTGAAGGGCTCGCGCCGGAAACGGCCCGGGCCTTTTTTCGTGGCGAAAAGTTCGGAACGTGGGCGAAAGATTTGAAAAAAACCATCGCAATTCGTAATTTGTAAAGGTACATCTGACACGGAGTGTGATTGTTTTGAAACGTGGATCCATACACACAGGGATCAGGGTCTCACCGAACTACTATGTGACGGCGCTCATGCTGTCGCTGTTTTTCAGCGCGTTCTGCTTTTATCTCGGATGGAATGTCGGCGCGCTTCTGCTTTTGGCGACGGCTGTGCTCCTTGTCCCTTTACTCGCATTTACCGATCGGATCGTCTTTGACGGGAAACGCCTTCGGCGCACGGGAATTCTTCCGCGATTCTGGGCCTGGTTCAACAACTATTATTTCGTGCTTCGGACGCGGGACATCGAACAGGTCGAAACGCAGAGCAGGCGGGCGTTGAAACGCGGCGGAAACGTGTTCTACCGCTACCGTACGACGATCAGCGGCCGCGGATTGCGCTTCGTCGTTGCCTCCGGCGGCGAGGATTTTCGCCGGATCGTCCACGCCGTTCTCGGACAGGTTCACGACGAGGTTCTCGACAACCGTTCGATCGAACTTCGGGATTATCTCACCGATCCGAAAGAAGCATTGATGAAGGCTGATTTCGTGCACATTCCGTCGGCGGAAGTGCTCGAGGATTCGGTTCGTGAGTTTCCTCATTCCGATCAAGGCCGATCGTCGTTGAAACAAACAGGCGACCCGTCCAAGGCAGGCGAACTGAGACAGCTTGGGAACGAATTGCGGTTGTCCGGCTATCTTTTGCAGGCCCTAGAGGCTTTCCGCCGGGCGTTGCTGATCACTCCTGACGACAACTGGCTGCTCTTTGAATCTGCGCGTTGCCTTAATTCATACGCTTCCGCCGAACGGGATGAGGGGCTGATGCGCCGCTCGCACGCCATGTTGCGTTTGGTGGCTCGCCGCGCGACGGGTGACGCCGAACTGCTGGCGCGCGTCGGCGAATGTTATTTCCAGTTCGGCGATTGGCGCCGGGCGCAGTCGGCCTTTCTGCGCTCTACCGGTCTGATCGAGGAGAGTTTCCGGGCTGTCCGCGGGATGGCCGAGATCGCGTTGCGTGAAGGGAAACTGGCGCACGTCGTGCACAACTTCATCGCGGCTTATCGGATCGCTGAATCGCCGTCGCTGCGCCGCTGGTCACGAAGCGAGGCAGACTATTTTTCGAGGCTCAACGATGACGAGGAATACCTCGATATGGAAGTGACGCGGATCAATCTGCTTGAGACGTTTGCGAGGTCGAAACGGACCGCGTTGCGGATCGCGCTGCTTGGCATCCCGACGATCCTGATCGGCATCCTCATCGATCATCCGCTCGTCACGAACATCGGATGGGCAGTCGCGGTGATCGCGCTCGTGGTTTGGTTCTCGATGATCATCGCCGTGAACCTGTTCTCGTCGAGAGTTCCGTTCGAATCGTTTCCGGACAACTGATCCGATCCCGAAACAAGAAAAAATGAGCCCGCAGGTACTGAGACCGGCGGGCTCGAATTTCGTTTGGACCTACTGACTATTCGGCGTTCGCTTTCTTCGATTTCGACGCCTTCGGGGCGACGTTTTTCGGTTTCGACGCCTTCGCCTTTGCAAGGGCGCGTTCCGGGCCGCTGATCATTCCCAGCCAGTTCATCGCCGGGGCGACGCGTTCTTCGGCCAGGATCTTCAAAATGAATTCGGTCATCGCATCGACAATCCACTTGTGATTCTTCTCACCGACCGACGCGAGTTCGGCATCGGGTGCCGGGTTCATGAAGTCGATCGCATACGGAATCCCGTCCTTGATCGCGAACTCGACCGTGTTGAGGTCGTATCCGAGCGCTTTGCAGAGCGTGATCACATCGCGTTCGACACGGGCGTGAAGCTCCGGCGTCAGGTAATCGTCGACGTCAACGTATTGCATACCCGAGAGATACGGCTTCGACGGATCGTACGGCATGATCAGGACCTTTTCCTGTCCGACGCAGTAGCAGCGCACGAAATGATCGTATTCGATTCCTTCCTGGAGCGTCATGCAGAGCGTGCCCGACTGATTGTATTCGGTCCAAAGCTCCTCGAGCGAATGGATCTTCGAGACATTTTTCCAGCCGCCGCCGTCGTGCGGTTTGAGAAACGACGGAAATCCGACGAAATCCACGACGCCCTGCCAATCGATCGGGAATTCAAGATTGCGCAGCGACTCGCTGACGATGTCCTTGATGTACGCGTGCTGCGGCAGCAACACGGTCTTCGGAACGGCGACGCCGAGCTTTTCGGCAAGGCTGTAATTGAAGAACTTGTCGTCCGCCGACCACCAGAACGGATTGTTGATGATGTACGTTCCCTCGAGCGCCATCCGTTTCAACATCGCACGGTAGTACGGCACTTCATGCGAAATACGGTCGATGATGACGTCGTATTTCTTCTCCATGTCGTGGCGAATGCCGCCGACCGTGACCATCTCGGCGACAACCTTGCCGCCGCCCTTTTCATTGATACTGTTGATAATCGATTCGGGGAACGTCACCTCACGCCCCACCAGGATACCCACTTTTTTCATTCGATAGTTTCCTCTGACAAATAAATCGTTTGTATTAATTGCTGGCTTTTCAGACCCAGTCTGAAACTGTTGATTTTAGATTAACGGGCGATGGAAGGCAATTGGGACCGGTCAATGGTCAGCGGTCGGCGGTCGGTGGTCATTGGTCGGTGGTCGGTGGTCGGTGGCCTGTGGTCAGTGGTCGGTGATCGGCGGTCAGTGGTCGGTGGTCGGGAGGCAAGAGGCCGCGCGTCAATCGTCAGGCAATCGCAAATCGCAAATCGCAAATCGCAAATCGAAAATCGCAAATCGAAAATTGAAAAGGGAGCGCTAGCGATTCTCAGGAAGCAGTTCGTAGTTGCCGACCGAACGGTTGTAAGCGTCGAGCGCGCCGACCGAATCCGCCGTTTCGTCGAGCATCTGCTTGGTCATCGCGATCGAATCCGACAACTGTTCGAAATCGAGAAGCGAGAATTTCTCCGGAGTCGACATCGTCACGATCTCATCGTTGAGATATCCGAAGAAGTTTTCGATCGACTGCAGCTGGCCCTCGACCAGTTTGACCGAGTTCTCGATCTCGTCGAACGACGCAATGCGCCGCTTCAGGATCTCGACGTTCGTCTGCTGGATGCGGCGTGTCTTGTCGTCAGGCGCGCTTTCAGCCGCGCGATATGCCTGAGCAAGCTGATTATGGACCGCCTGGCGGTTGATCGACTTGAGGTGCTTTTTGCGGCGCCGGTAAACGTCAAGAAGATCGACGAAGTCTTCCCAACGCTGTTCGAGCGAGGTCAGATTCGACGGCAACTCCTTGGCGCCGGTGAACTTCTTGTAGTTGTCCTGAATGTTCTTCTTTTGCCACTTGAGGTAGTCGACGGCTTCGCGTTCGCGCGGCGAGAACTCCTCACGGATCAGTTTTTCCCGATTCGCGCGACTCGCCGCGAGATAGCGCTGTTTCTCGCGCTGATTGACAAGCTGGCGATACGACGGAACCATCGGCAGGAAAAGCAGGTAAACCGCTTCGCAGATCAACGCCACGAACAGCGGAATGATGCTGACGGTCCACGCCGCGGCCACGGCAAAGCCGGCAAATCCCCAAAAGTTGACAGGTTCCTTAAAGGCTTCTCTGACGTACTTCGTGTTGAATCGCTGGATTTCCTTCTGATATTTCGCTAGATCCGCCATATTCGCCGACGCTTGCCCTAGTTCGTTTCGTTCGTCTCGTTGAGGATCGCCTGCTCGAGGACTTCTTCGTTATTGACTTCCGGAGTACCCGCCGCGATCTGCTTGCCGGCTGTCGGGGAACCCGATCCGAGAAGACCCATTTGAGATTTGTACTCGAGCAACTTGTCATGGAGTTGGATGTCCATCGCCTCGCGTTCGATGTCCTGCATCTGGGCGTCGACCGAGCTCGAGCCGAGCTGGAGCTTGGCCTCGGCAGCGGCGACCCGGCGATCGATCTTCTCGCGCATTTCGTTGAAGGTCGAGGCATCGTCGCCGATGTTGAAGGTCTCCATCGTCTGGGCGAGCTGCTCCTGAAGGCGGGCCTGTTTCGACGCGCTGATCAGCTGCATCGCCTCGGCGGTGCGCTTCTTCATGTTGAGGACGTAGTTGTCGCGGGCCTTGAGCGCCTGTTTGGACGCCGCCTGCGCATTGTCGTGCTGGATGTTCGTTCGCTCGAGGTCCATCTGCGCCTGCTGAAGCTGTCCGATGTAGGCGGTAGCGATATCGTCGCGGTTCATTTTGACCGAGGCCTTGATCTTCGAATCAAGATCGACGACCTGCTTCTCAAGATTCTCCTTTTGCCTCGACAGCAGACGCTCGGTCGCCATCACCTGCGCCACGGAGTTGTTGAGTTCGGGAACGCGGTCTCGCATGTCGCGAATCGTCTGCTGGAGAACGAGTTCCGGATTCTCCATCTTGTCGAGGGCCGCGCCGGTGCTCGCTCGGAATATTCTTGTGATTCTTTGCCAAAGTCCCATTTTGTTATGTCTGCTCCAAAAAGTAGATAAAAAGACCTCGCTACCGAAAAACCTTACGTCAGCGTCAATCTCAAAGTTGCAAAATACACTCCACAGTATAGCAAGAAATCGGCAATTTTGAAGAACTGATTGTCCGTGAGGCGGGGACGACGGGTGACGGCGAAAAGTCGGCAAGACGCGGCCGAAACGCCGGCTGCGGCCCGTTCGCCTTCGTCCGGCCCATGACAATAATCATCGTGCTGGGTTAAATTACAGTTATGAACCCGACCCTTGACGCGCTTGTTCGAGAACTCGACGAGAGCCTGGTCGAGCGTTATCACAACGACTCGCCGCTGTTTGAACGGCTCAATCAGGTACAACACGACACCGGAATTCTCCACGACGATCGGCCGATCTGTCCCTTTCTCCGTCCGCACTTTTTTCCGCGTTCGCGCTACGAGAAAGTGAAAGCGGCGGCCGAGACGCTGCACGGAGCTTTCGAGCGCGTGACCGAGGCCGCCTTGAACGATCCTGAGTTGATGGCAGAATTCGGACTGACCGAGATGGAGGAGCGGATGGCGCGGATCGATCCGCGGCACACCGGCTTATGCGCTTCGAGCCGTTTCGACGCGTTTCTCGACGGCGACGATTTCAAGTTTCTCGAATACAATGCGGAAACTCCGGCCGGGATCGGCGATCAGTACTCGTTCGACAAGGTGTTCGAATTGGTCCCGGAAGTCGGCAAGTTTCTTGAACGCAATCCCCATTGGCGGCCCAATCCGTACATCACGTTGCTGGAGACGCTCGATGCGATATATCGCGAGTTCGGCGGAAAACGCGAGAAACCGAACATCGCGATCGTCGATTGGGAAGGCGTTTCGACTTATTCGGAATTCAAGATCCTCGAGCGTCACTGGCTGATGAACGGCTACAACACGATCATTGCCAACCCGTATGAGCTTGAATATGACGGCGAGCATCTGCGCGTCGGCGAGTTTGTCGTCGATATCTTCTACAAACGCGTGATCATCCATGAATTTCTCGAGCGATTCGACGAAACGCATCCGCTGATCCGCGCCTACTCTGACGGCAAAGTCCTGATGGCAAACAACTTCCGGGTCAAGATCCCGCATAAAAAGACGAGTTTCGCGGTTCTTAGCGAGGGGCGTTGGGCGGACTTGTTCACTCCGGCGCAACGCGAGGCGATCGAGCGGCATATTCCGTGGACAAGGCGCGTGCGCGATTCGAAGACGACCTACCGCGGCAAAGAGATCGATCTCCTCGAACTGCTGCGCCGCGAGCGTGAACGATTTATTCTCAAACCGCACGATGATTACGGCGGTCACGGCATTCATTTCGGTTGGGAATCGTCGCAATCAGATTGGGATTCCTTCTTGAACAAAGCGCTCGACTCGATCTTTGTCGTTCAGGAACGCGTGCCGGTCGAGAAGACGTCAATTCCGATGTATTCGGAAGAGCATGCCGAATCAGCGAGTCTCAATATCGATTTCGATCCGTTTCTTTTCCGCGGAAAGGTCCACGGCGGACTGGTCCGTTTGTCGTCGAAATCGCTTGTGAACGTCTCGCAGGGCGGCGGCGAGACGTCGCTGGTCGTGATGGAAGAGTTTTGATCCCAAACCCCAGACAAAAGAGAACCCGCGACGTGTGATCCACATCGCGGGCTTCTTTTTGATCACGGAACCGAAGATCAGTGACTGTTGTAGTTGGCAACCGGATAGTCGCCGTTTGCGCCGAACGGAACGCTGATCGCACCGCTCGTCGAACCCTTGTACCAGAACGCGCTGGCTCCGGGACTCGCGCTGGTGCGCCAAACTGCCGGATCCGTCTTTCC
>JAKOSS010000358.1 GCA_029777145.1 Acidobacteriota bacterium
CGCCGACCTGCCATTTTTTCTACTTCGAATTCAGACGAGGACCCCAATGTTCGATTCGTTCGACTCTCTCAAGAACATTCTTCTGATCGATGGAAACCGCTTAACATCAGGCAATGTAAGCCGCTTGATGGGAACCAGTTATCGTTGCGACGCCGTCGATTCGATCGCCGGCGCGCTCGTCCGATTGCGCCAGAACGACTACAGCGTGCTCCTGTGCAGCGCCGGCATTCCCGACGCGATCGACGAGATCCCCGTACTGCGCGCCCACGCACCTCACACCGCTCTGGTGATGATGGGTGACGGGCACACCGCCGATGAAGCGGTCGCGGCATTTCGCGCCGGAGCGTTTGAATTTCTGCTCGGTCCGCTCGAATTCGCCGTCCTCGAACGCGCGATCAAGCGCGGCATCGAGCATTACGAGACAAGTTGTTTGAAGAGCCAATATCAATTGCATCTCGAGCAACTTGCATCGGAGCGGGCGGCTGAGATCGACAAGGCCTTGAGCGAGGTCGAGAACTCATATCGGATCACGCTCAAGGCGCTCGTGCAGGCGCTCGAGACACGCGACTTTGAAACGCACGGGCACTCCGAACGCGTCGTTACTTTCAGCCTGCGACTCGGTTATGAACTGGGCCTCGACAAACAGGCGCTGCGCGATCTCGAACTCGGGGCATTGCTCCACGACATCGGCAAGATCGGGGTTCCTGATTCGATCCTCCGCAAACCGGCGAAACTCAACGAAGATGAATGGGCCAAGATGAAGCTTCATCCGGTCCACGGACAGAAGATCCTTCGCAACATCAGCTTTCTCGAAGGCGCCGCGCAGGTTGTCGGACAGCATCACGAGCGCTGGGACGGAGCCGGTTATCCGTACGGGATCAGGGGCGAAGACATCGACATCGGAGCGCGGATCTTTGCGGTCGTCGACGCCTTCGATGCGATGGTTTCGGACCGCGTTTACCGCAAAGGCCGTCCCTACGAGGCGGCACTCGAGGAACTCGAACGATGTTCGGGAACCCAGTTCGATCCGCTCGTCGTCGAAGCCTTCAAATCGATCCCGCGCGAGGATTGGGAACTTCTCCGGGCTCGCTCTCTCAACGAGAAGAACGAAGTCCACTCATTCCAGTCGGTCGTCGCCGACCTTGTCTTCTCTACCGAACAACACGAATTTGTCCACTAAAGATCATGGCGCTGAAACCTAAGCTGGAATTTGGAGAGCGTATCCTCTTTCGCCGCGGGCTTGGAAAATCCGACTACCCGTACCCGTATACGTTTGCGGTGTCCGACCGGGCGATCTTCGTGACGCGCGAGCAGCACCTGCGATCCGAATCGTGGATCATGGAGCGGATCCCGCTCGATGAGGTTGTCGAAGTGTCACTGAAGGCCGAAAGCCGCTGGCGGGTTTTCGCGACGGCCGCCGCGATCTTTTTGTTCGGGATCGTATTGGTCGTGTTCATGCTGATCCCGCTGCTCCAGAATTATCAGGTCGCCGAGTTCAGATTCGCGCCGTTCCTGCTGGTATTTCTCGGTGCCGCGATGCCATTCCTCGCATCGCGAAGGCGCGTGCTGCGCGTGAAATCCGCGAACGGCGATTACAAGTGGAAACCGAAGATCGTCGTCAATTCGCGATTTGCCAATATCCAACTGAAATTCATCAACCGCGGCTGGAGCCGCGAGCGGATCCTTTCGCTTCAGAACGATTTCGTCGAAGCGTGCGCGCGTGCGGGCGTAAAAACTGAAGTGGACGAGTTCGCGCCGTCAAAGAAACTCGGCGAAAACTTCGTTTGAGAAAAGCGCTCCGCGACGTGTCAGGCTCATCCTGCCGTCCGCGATCCGGATCAATCCGAGCGATTCGAGACGATCGATCGCGTCCGCGCGTTCGACCGACAGATCGCGTCCAAACCGTTCCGCATATTCGACCAGATCGATCCCGCGCTTCATTCTGAGTCCAAGAAATACGAACTCTGAGGCAAGGTCCGCACGTTCACGCGAAACTTCGGGGAGGCGTCCCGATTCGACCGATTCGACATACCGATTCGTGTCGCGTTCGTTCGAGTATCGTTCGCGGCCGTCAAACGAATGCGCCGAAACACCGAAACCGTACACCGGATCGAGCGTCCAGTACTTCGAATTGTGCCGTGATTCGAATCCGGGTCGGGCGAAGTTAGAGATCTCGTACTGAATAAGTCCGGCTGATTCCGTCAAATCGAGCATCAATTCGTACATTTCCGCCGCGACGTCTTCGTCGGGCATCGGACGCCGGTTCGAGCGCAATTGTTCGGCAAGCGGCGTCCCTTCGTGGATCTCAAGCAAATAGAGCGAAAGATGCTCGGGCGCGAGTTCGACGGCTTCCGTCAGATTCGATCGCCAGTCGGCGAGCGTTTGGCCCGGAAGTCCGGCGATGAGATCGAATGAAACGTTCTCGAATCCGGCTTCGCGCAGATGAATGTACGTCAGACGCGCATCCGTGGCGTCATGTCCGCGTGCGAGGAGTTTGAGATCGCGGTTATTGAACGTCTGGACGCCGAAACTCGCACGATTGACGCCGATTGAGCGGAAATCGCGCAGGAGGTCCGTCGTCACGGTCGCCGGATTCATCTCGAGCGTGAACTCCAGATCGTCGGCAAGCGCGAACCTATTCGAGACGGCGTTGACGATCGATTCGAGCTGCGCCGGTGTCAGCAGCGACGGCGTTCCGCCGCCCAAATATAGCGAATCGATCGGGGAATCGGGAGCATGGAACCCGGAATTCGGATCTGAGATCTCGCGGATCAAGGCGCTGACATACCGATCGACGGCGTCGGAATTGCGATAAACGTCGGTCGCGAAATCGCAGTACGAACATCGCGACCGGCAAAACGGAATGTGAATGTAAACGCCCATCGGCTACATACTAGCACCGTCTAGGCGGTCGGTCCGAAAAAGAGTCCGGCGCCCGGTCCGAGCGGGATCCCGAACGCGAACCAGATGATCAGGAACAGCGTCCAGCCGATAAAGAACGCGAGCGAATACGGCATCATCGTCGCCATGATCGTTCCGATCCCGGCTTGTTTGTCGTACTTTTGCGCGAACGCGACGATCAGCGGGAAATAACTCATCAGCGGCGTGATGATGTTGCAGACCGAATCGCCGATCCGGTACGCCGCCTGCGTCAATTCGGGCGAATAGCCGAGAAGCATCAGCATCGGCACGAACACCGGCGCCATCACGGCCCATTTCGCCGACGCCGAGCCGATGAAAAGATCAAGAACGATCGACAAAATAACGAACGCGACGATCAGCGTCACGCCGCTGAGACTCAGACTCCGCAGGAACTCCGCGCCTTCCACGGCGACGATGATCCCGAGATTCGTCCAGTTGAAATACGCGACGAACTGCGCCGCGAAGAACGCGAGCACGAGATACACGGCCATAGTTTTCATCGAACCTTCCATCGCTTCGATGACCTGGTTCGCCGACTTGAACGTCCGCGCGCCGATTCCGTATGCAACGCCGACCATGACGCCCCCGAAAAAGATGAACGCGACGATCCCCGAGAGCAACGGCGATTTCAACAGGCTTCCGGTCTGCGGATCGCGCAAGAATCCGTCCGCCGGCACGGAGCCGAAGAGAATGAACGCCGCGAACAACCCCGCCGCGATCGCGGCGTACACGATCCCGCGTTTCTCTTCCTTGGACAGTTTGTCGAGCGACTCCGGCGCCGCCTCGCCCTTGTATTCGCCGAGACGCGGCGCGACGATCGCCTCCGTGATCCATGTCCCGAGGATCGTCACGAGCAATGCCGACGCGGCGAGAAAGTAATAGTTGGCGGCCGGCGTGACGTTGTACGCCGGATCGATGATGTGCGCCGCTTCCTGCGTCAAGCCGGCAAGCAAAGCATCGGTCGGGCCGAGCAGAATATTTGCCGAAAAGCCGCCGGAAACGCCGGCGAACGCCGCCGCGAGGCCGACGAGTGGGTGACGCCCGCAGGCGAGGAAGATCATCGCCGCGAGCGGTATCAAGAGGACGTATCCGACGTCGCTCGCCATATTCGAGACGACGCCGGCGAAGACGATCACCGCCGTCAACAGCTTTTTCGGCGCGGAAAGAACCAGCATTCGCATCAGCGCCGAGATCAGGCCGCTCGCTTCGGCGACCGAAATGCCGAGAATGGCGACCAGTACGACTCCTAGCGGCGCGAATCCGGTGAAATTCGTGACCAGGTTCGTGAGGATCTTGTGAAGTCCTTCGACGGAAATCAGGTTGACCGCCGTGATCGTTTTTCCGGTGCCGGGATGCGTGACGCTGAGTTCGGCCCATGAGACGACCGCGGAAAGCAGCAGCACGAGGACCGAAAGCGCGACAAATAACAAAGCCGGATTCGGGATCGAATTTCCGATCCG
>JAKOSS010000033.1 GCA_029777145.1 Acidobacteriota bacterium
CAGGAAGCCGATGATCGCAAAATACGCTGACGAACGTCCCTTCCAGCCGCGCGAAATGCGCGTATGGAGAAACGCGGCGTAAGTCAGCCACGCGACGAGCGCGCCCGTCTCCTTCGAGTCGAATCCCCACGGTCGTCCCCACGATTCATTCGCCCAGATCGCGCCGGTGATCAACAGCATTGCCAGTCCCGCAAACGCGAGGCAAGCGGTCTTGTACATCAGACTGTCGAGCGCGTCGAGCGACGGAAGCCGTTCTCGGATCGTGTCGGTCTTGAACGAGAACAGGATCACAAAGAACGTCCCCGCGAGCGCGGTGAGCAAACCGGCGAACTCGACAGGGTTCGTGTTCAGGCTCAGGAACAGCTTTCCGCCGTTCGCCTGGACATACTGCCGTCCGGCCATTTCGAGCTGCTGCGGCGTCAACGCCGCAAACTCCTGCGCCGAAAGATTCTCGCGTGCCGCGAGCTCGCGGCCAACGGCGACATACTGCGCCGGATCCTTATTCAGCTGAGCCTGAAGCGATTCCTGAATGCTGCCGGCCGACTTGACTCCCGAAACCCAAAAAACGACCGCCAGGATCTGGACGACAAAAGCGGCCTTCAAAAGCAAATGTCCGATCGCCCGCGCTTTTTCATCACTCCTGTAAAGATAGGCGAGAAACATCGCGATCGCGCCCGCGAGCAAAACACCGGCGCCGACGAGCGCCCATCCGACGTACGGAACGTCAGCTCTGAAGAAGGCGTTGAACGGTTTGCCGCCCATCGGGTTCGGGAGGAACGTCCCGGCGCGGTAAACACCCGCCGTAAAGACCGAGAATCCGCTGATCGTTCCGAATACGCAAAGCGCGAAAATGCTCGACCAGATTGCCATCGCCTCGACCTTCACGTGATCCTTCAGCAGATAGATGACGGCGATCGCGAAACAAACCAGCGCGACGCCGTAACTGAGCGACGCGACGCCGACGTGGATCGGCCGCCAGTATGAGTCGAGGATCGGCATCAGGTTCGAATGTTCGCCGCCGATGAACCGCGCGAGCGTCAGGATAAGCGCCGCGAGCGGAAGCGTGAAAGCGCTCAGGAACTGGAAGTTCCGCCGATGAACCAAAAGCAGCGTCGTGAGCCCGGCTCCGAATGCGAACGCGAGACTGAGATCATATAGATTCGCGAACGGGATATAGCGGAACAGCCACGGTTTGACGGTGTTGCCGCTGGCGACGAGCTTTTCGAGCTCAAAGTCGTAGGCGTTCACCCAACGGACGAGCCAGCTGGCGATGTTGAAAAAGACGCCGAGCGTCGCGCCCCACAATCCGATCTTCTTCGCCATTCCCGACGGCGCATAAAGATTCGTCAGTTCGAATAGCGCCCCGAGAATGTAGCAGGCGAGCGCGAGCATCATCAGCGCGGTGTCGGAAATGAATCCCGTTCCGATCTGAATACGCAGTCCGACCATCGCGAATGCTCCGACCACGGCCAGGATCGCCGGCATAAATGACTTGATGCCCGGCATTTCGGCCGATTGGACCTTATCGCTTCCGATGAACACGTCCGAATGAATTCTAGTTGCTTCTTCCATAATCGTTACCCCTTGTTTTCGCTGCTATTATTGCCTGAAAACCGCTCGACCAACGAGCGAAACTTGTCTCCGAATGCCAGATTGTTGCGATTCGCGTCACCGCCGAAAACAACGTCGAATTTTCCGTCGTCTTTCGGCTCGACCATCGCCCAAACCCGGCGGTGCGATGTGAAAAAGATAAAACCGAGAGCTATAATGAGCCCGAAGCCGCCGATGTACCAAGCGACGAACGCGGCGTTGAACGGGTCGTACTTGATCGAAAGCACGTGCGCCACCGGCGATTTCACGAAGTCTTTCATGTGCCATTTGTATCCGGCCTTGGCGGCCGCGATCGGCGCGTTGTCGGGAAGCTTGTTCGAAAACGCAAAGACCTTGATCGTTTCCTCGGGCTTGCCGTCCTTCGCCGGCGACGTCACGTTCAGGATCGCTGCCGGATTGTTGTATTCGGCGCTGTTCGTCGTGATCTGGTTGCCCCGCATCGAGAAATCCGGAACGAAGTTGTCGTAATCGATCCGGGTTCCGTCGGGAAGCGTCGCGCTCTCGTTGCGCTTGAGAATGACCGTCAGCGGCTGTTGATCCGGCGACGGCTTGCCGTCGGCGCCGGTCGGCGTCAGTTCAAACGTCATTGAACTCGCGCTTCCGACCGCGATCGTGCTCGCCTGAAAGAACCGGTAGCCGCGATACGTGTACGGGTTATTAAGGCTGATGTCGGCAACCGTTGCCCCGTACTCGGGATCGTCGATCCTGATCTGCGTGTGCCAGTCCATCGTGTTGTCGATCCCGATCTGGCCGCCGGTATCGATCAGGCTCTGCGAGATCGCGGTACACGTGATCGTGAACGGCAGTTCAACGTTGTAGCGTTCCTTTTTGTCGAGATTGAAGCGGATGAGCTGGATCGTGCTCGTCTTGTTGGCGGCGCGGAAATCGTTCTGGACCTGCGGGTTCGTGTCCGGCGTCAAGGCGACGTCCGCGTCGAATCCGTACTGAAGCGCGACGAAATGTCCGAGAAACAGGACTAGAAGGAAAATATGGACGATATAGGCACCGACCCGGTTCCATTTTCCGCTTTCGCCGAAAACGTAGGTGAAACGTCTTTTTTCGGTGCGCGAAAAATCCTTCTTGCCGGAATCGTCGACGGCGTAACTGGTGACCTCATCCTCCGAGACGACCGGCTTGAATCCTGACGCGGCAAAGTCGGTCTTCAGCTTGTCGATGATCGCCGTTTCATTCTCGGCGCTCGTTGAAACGATCGCGTGGTCCTTCAGTTTCAGGAGAAAATCTCGCGTCGCGGTCTTCTTGGCGTTCGTGATGTACGCCCAGGCGCCGGGAAATCTGTCGATCGACGCCAAAACGATGTTCAGCGAAAGGACAAGCAAGAGCAGGTTGTAGTACCAGCTGTGATAAACGTCGAACAGTCCGAGGCCTCCGTAGAGAGCGCGCTCCGCCGGCGTCCGCGTCGCATAGTACGCGTCGAATCCGTCCACGTTCTGCTGGATGACGACCATTCCGAGGACGGAAAGGGCCACCAGGATGCAGAGAATGACGACTCCGAATCTGACGGAACTGATGAAATCAATGAATTTGTTGATTACGGGCGCGGACTTGCCCCGTGAAGCCTCTGTTCGTTTAAGGGTTTCTTCTGCGGCTGACATCTTGTAATTAGTCCGGCGATTCGAGGAGAAAATACCGCCTTTACTATACGAAAAGAATAGACCAGCACACCCATTTTGTCATCTGCGGAGAAATTAGTCCGCCTTGTGTAATTAATGAATTTGCCTTCTTGATGCTGTTTGGAAAAATTCCGTCGAAACGCTATCCTTGACTTTACACTTGGACGGGCCGGAACAATAAGAATGGAATCAGTTGGTGCAGAATTGGAAAGCGCAAGGGTTTTTGGTTTGCGCGAGAAGTTGTCGGCGTATTTCGAGCTGACCAAGCCGCGCATCGCGTTCATGCTGGTTCTGACGTCGGCAGCCGGATATTACCTCGGGTCATCGAAGGGATTCGACTTCGTCGTTTTCGTCAATGCGATGATCGGCATCACGCTGCTCGCGTTCGGTGTCGCGACGCTTAACCAGTACCTCGAACGGCGCACCGACGCGCTGATGGACCGAACGGCGAAACGGCCGTTGCCGACGTCAAAGATCGCGCCGAACGAAGCTCTGATCTTTGGGCTCGCGCAGTGCGCCACCGCCGAACTTTATCTTTGGTTCCTCGTCAACGGCCTGACGGCGGTGCTCGGACTCGTCGTCATCGTCGGTTACGTCCTTCTCTACACGCCGCTCAAAACACGAACGTCAGCTTCAACCGCCATCGGCGCGATTCCGGGCGCGATGCCCCCTCTCATGGGTTGGACCGCCGCCGCGAATGCGATCGATCTGAACGCCTGGACGTTGTTCACGCTCCTGTTCCTGTGGCAGTTTCCGCATTTCTTGGCGATCGCCTGGATGTACAAGGATCAGTACGCGAAAGCCGGAATCTTGATGCTTCCGGTCGTTGAACGCGACGGCCGCGTGACCGCACGGCAGATCGTGATCTTTACGATGATGCTTGTCCCGCTCAGTTTGACGCCGTTCTTTCTCGGCCTCGCCGGAATCATTTATCTCATCGGAGCCGCGCTGCTCGGCGGATGGTTTTTGTGGGCAAGTATCGCGATGGCGAAGGCGAAAACTGTAGAAAAGGCACGCAAACTTTTGATGGTTTCCGTTATATACCTTCCGCTCATCTTCGCGCTGATGGTTCTGAACCGCCGATAATATGGTTACCAGAGAACGAAAAATCGGATCGGCAGTCGCCGGCGTTCCGGTCGCCGGAGGAGCGGGCAACCCGCCGGCGCCGCACCGGCCGGGATCGGGCGGCAACGGCGACGACATTTACGAGACCGAATACGAGCAAAGCTTTGCGAAGTCGAGGATCTTCACCTGGTTTCTCATGCTCGTCGTGCTGATGACGTTTGGCGGTGTCATCGGCGCATATGTCGTGATCTCGACGAACGGCGTGCTTGAATGGAATCCATTCGATCTCCCGGTTCAGGTTTGGATCAGTACGGCGATAATCCTTGCGTCGAGCGGAACGTATATCGCCGCCGAGAGTTTCGTGCGTAAGGGAATTCAGCCGTCGGCCCGCAATTGGCTCGTCGCCACGACCGTCCTCGGAGCTTCGTTCATTTCGTCGCAGATCCTCGCCTGGTTCGAACTGGTCAAGCGCGGGATCTATATGCAGAGCAATCCCTACGCCGGGTTTTTCTACATCCTGACCGCGCTTCATGCGGTTCATGTCGCGGGCGGGATCATCGCCCTCGGATATGTCGTTCTGATGGTCTGGGAAAAGCGGCGGTTCGAAGCGAGGCAGGAACGCGCGACCGATATCGCGGGCGCCGTCGGCTGGTACTGGCACTTCATGGGCGCGCTCTGGATCGTCCTCTTTGTCCTTCTCGGATTCTGGAAATAGTTAATGGATACAACGGTTCAGGCTGACAGAAATTCGAATACCGTCATCAACACGATCTCGATCGTGATCCCGGTCGTCGTTGCGATCCTTCTCGGAGTCCCGCAGAAGATCGACCTCGGAACCTGGACAAAAATGCTGCCGCACGCGATCGGAACGATCAACACGCTGACATCGTTGGCTCTCGTCTTTGGATTGGTCTTCATCAAACTCCGCAAGGTCAAACTTCATCAGGCGATGATGACGCTTTCGTTCGCCCTCGGCGGACTGTTCCTGATCTGCTACGTCACGTATCACATTTCGAATCCGTCAAATCGGTTCGCGGGCGAGGGATTCGTCCGCTACGTCTATTTCTTCACGCTCATCAGCCACGTCGGACTGTCGCTTGTCGTGCTTCCGTTCGTGCTCCGCGCGATGTATTTTGCCGCGACCGGAAGGTTCGACGCTCATCGTCGCGTCGTGCGCTTCGCATACCCCATCTGGCTCTATGTCGCGGTTTCCGGCGTACTGGTTTACGCCTTCGTCTATCACCTCCATCCGGCGGCATAAAAAAATCGGCTAAACCCTTGATTTTTGCGACATTCGGGTGCTATATTTCCTTTTGTTGAAAATTGAGACGCCGAAGCCGTTTTTATTGTTTTGCGGCGCGGGGGAACCAAACGTTTCGCATTTGCGAAACACGGGGCGAGGCATTCATTTGAATGCGGGGAAACTTCTTCATTCCTAGCCCGACAGCTAACCTCGTAGGTGGGCGAAGAAGCTACGAAAAGATTTGCCTGTTTAGGTGCGATTCTCGAAGTGCTTCGTGCCTTTGATTTTTTCAACAAATCAAACAGACGTCCGGTCTTCTCAAAGAGAAAAAAGTCCCGCTTTACGGCGGGGCTTTTTTCGTTTGCTATCTCTCGCGGATCTGCAGAAGAGGAATGTCCTTTTCCGGGTCGAAGATCGGATTTCCGGGTTTTTCGGGGACCGGGAAGGTGAATTCCTTGGAGCGCCGGTCGATCATCAGGATCTTGGTCACGCGGCCGCCCCTGTACGGGACATCGACGACCAAATTCATTTCGAAAACGTCGGGAGTCAGATCGTCCGGCGGTTGGACCTGGTCGATCGAGAGCGTGTAATCCTTCGTCGCCGCGTCATAGCGATCGCGAAAACGGAGGATCGGATGCTTCGATCCGTAGACCCACTGATCGAAGAACTTCTTCAGATCCCGGCCGGAGACCTCTTCGAAAACCGATCGCAGATCCTGAGTTTCGACATTTTTCCACGCATACTTACGCAGATACGCCCTGATCCCGCGCCAAAACGTTTCATCGCCAAGCGTCCGCCGCAACATGTGGATGACGACGCCGGCCTTCTCGTAAGTTATCGCGTCAAAGATCGAATCGTCCGGGCGGGCGAGCTGGTTAAAGACACCGCGCTTGCGTTTCGACTTGGCGTACTCGGCGAAATACACGTCCGCATCTTCGAGGATCTTGCGGATGTACTCCGTCTTGCCGAATCGTTTCTCCCGGTACACGGCCTCCATATACGTCGCGAACCCCTCGTTCAGCCAAAGTTCGGCCCAGTTGCGGCAAGTGACCATGTTTCCGAACCATGAATGAGCAAGTTCGTGCGAGACGAGATCGATGACGATCTGCTTGCCGAAACTGTCGTCCACGAGAAAAACGTCGCGGTCGGAAAGCGTCGTCGCGGTCACGTTCTCCATTCCGCCAAAGAGGAACGAAGCCACGATCGTTTGATCGTATTTGTTGAAAGGAAAGGGAATCGACGTTGCTTCGTCGAAGACGGACATCATTTCAGCGGTCGGCTCGAACGCCTTTCGCGCGGTCGATTCGTGTCCCGGATAATAGTAAAACGACAGCGGCACGCCGTTGTGGTCGTCGGAGATCTTGTCGAACTTTCCGACGACGAAAGAGGTGAGATACGTCGAATGCGGCTGTGACATCTTGTAGTGAAAGGTCCGGGTCTTGACGTCATCGACGACTTCAAGAAGTTCACCGTTCGCGATCACCGACTGCCCGCGATCAACCGTGATGTACTGTTCGCTCGTCGCCTTGTCGTCGGGGAAATCGTACGAGGGAAACCAGTAATGCGCCTGCTCCGGCTCGTTGTGCGTCCAAACCTGGGGATCTTTCGCGATCGCCCGGTCTTCGCGGCGCGGATCGACGAGGTACACGCCTTTCGACGGTTTCGAGTTGTATCGAAGCCCAACAATGACAACCTCTCCGGCGCGGAATGATCGCCCGAGTTCGATCGTGATCTTGCCGGGCGTGACCTGATATCTGAGGCGCGTCCGTTCGGGAAGCAGTTCGACGCTCGCATACCGAAGGCCTTCGGAATCGAGCTCGAGCGTCCGAAAGTCATCAGCCAGCGGCCGCAACGTCACGATCGTTTCACCCTCGATCGATCTACGCCGTTGATCGACCTTCGTGCTGATCGAATAATGTTCCGCATCGAAAGTCCTGACGCGGTTGAACGTGGTCGTGGAAGTCTGAGCTCCGGCGGGCGACGCCGCGAAAACCGCGACGACCGAGAGGAATATCTTGAGAATCATTCTTGGACTCATCTTGAAAACGCGCGGCGCACCGGGACTTCCCGGATGCGCCGCGACCCGCAAGATAGACGAACGTCAGTTATTTCAGATGCTCGTCAAACCACGCAAAAACGTTCTTGTGCCAAAATTCTGAATTCTGCGGCTTCAGGATCCAATGTCCCTCATCCGGGAATACGATGAGTTTTGACGGAACTTTGTTCAGCTGCAGCGCGGTGAAAAGCTGGTACGACTGATCGACCGGCACGCGGTAATCGATCTCGCCGGCGGTCACGAGCGTCGGAGTGCTGAAGTTGGCAGCAAAGCGGTGCGGCGACCAGCGATCATAATTGACCCGGTTCTGCCACGGCATTCCCTTGAACTCCCAGTTCACGAACCAGAGTTCTTCCGTCGCGCCGGCCATGCTTTCAAGATTGTAGACTCCGGCATGCGACAGGAATGCCTTGAACTTGAACCGCGGGTCCTTGTTGTGACCGAGGATCCAGTCGACCATGTATCCGCCGTAGCTCGCGCCGGCCGCGCCGATCCGGTTCTTGTCGACATACGGCTTTTTGGTCATTTCGGCGACGCCGTTCATGATGTCGATGTAGGCCTTGCCGCCCCAGTCTCCCGAGATGTCGTCGACGAATTTTTGTCCGAAGCCCGTCGATCCGCGCGGATTCGGCATGAAGATCACGTATCCGGCGTTCGCCCAGACCTGCGGGTTCCAACGATAGCCCCAATTGTCGTTCCAAGCGCCCTGCGGACCGCCGTGGATGAGCACGATCATCGGGTATTTCTTCGACGCGTCGAAATTTATCGGCTTGACGATCCATCCTTGGATCTTCGCATTGAGCGCGCCGCGCCATTCCGTTGATTCGGCCTTCATCAGCCCGAGATCGCCGTTGGCGTTGCTCAGGTTCTTGAGCTCGCCGTTGGCCGTAAAGCTATAGACTTCGGCAGGTTTTGTCATCGAACTCATGACCGCGACGAACCGTCCGTCACGATTGACCGTAAGGCCGCCGAAATAGCCGTCACCGCGGACCTGCTTGACGTGCGTCGCGATCCGGAGTTTGAAGTTCGGCTCGAGCGGAACGCTGTAGATCGGTTCCTGGCCGTTGGTGTTGGCGACAAAATAGACGGTCGATCCGTCCGCTGAAAGCGTGACATCGTCGGCCTGCTGATCGAATCCGATCGTCAGTTCGCGCGTTTCGCCCGAACTGCGGTCATAGCGCATGATCCGCCAACGGTCGGCCTCGAATCCTTCACGCGCCTGCGATCGGAACAGAATGTATTTGCCGTCGGGCGTGTACATCGGCGACACGTCGTAGCCGCGATTCGCGGCGGTGATGTTCTTGACGTCGCCGTCGGCCCACTGGTTTTTCGCGGGTTTGCGGACCGCCGCCGGCAGTCCAACCAAATAGACGTCGCTGTTCGTCGAGATCGCTTCGATCTTGTCGGGATTGCGCAAGACCGCGATCTGACGCGAGTCAGGCGAGAATGAGTAGTCGTTTCCGGTTGATGCGGCGTAGGGCGGTGAATCGAAATCGCCGGGCGTCAGGTCCTCGAAGGATCCGCCATTGCTGGCGACGACGAAGACGTGCGTCCGTTTGCGGTCGCGCCATTCCACCCAATGGCGGAAAAGCAGACGGTCAGTGACGA
>JAKOSS010000359.1 GCA_029777145.1 Acidobacteriota bacterium
AGCGGATCGCCGCCGGCGATTTTCCGTCGGCAGTTTATCTTGTCGGCGAAAAAGGGAAAGTCGTCTTCACCGACGCTTTGGGACACGCGGTCGTCGAACCCCAATCGATTGCGGCGACAACCGATACGATCTACGATCTTGCGAGCCTGACGAAGGTCCTCGTCACCGGATTGATCTGCGCCAAACTCGTCGAGGATCAATCGATCATTATCGTGGAACCCGTCGCGAAGTATCTCGCGGAATTCGGATCGGACGAAAAGCGGTTTATCACGATCGCGAATCTGCTGGCTCACAATTCCGGTCTTGCCGCGTGGTTGCCGTTCTATCTTCTGACCAAGGACCGATCGGAGATCCCGCGCGTCATCGACGCCGCGCCGCTCGCGAATCCGATCAACTCGAAAGTCGTCTACAGCGATCTCAATTTTCTGTTGCTCACGTTCCTGATCGAGCGCATGTGCGGCAAGACGATCGATCTCGTTGCAAAGGAGATGATCTTTGACAAGATCGGTCTGTCGGACACTTTCTTCAATCCGCCTGCGGAACTGAAACCGCGGATCGCCGCCAATGAGAAGGGAAATCTTTTTGAACGTAACACGTGTGTTGAATCGGGATACGAGATCGGCGATTTCCGTTTCCGCGAAGAGATCGTCTGGGGTGAGGTTCACGACGGAAATTGCCTGTTCATGAATGGAATTTCGGGTCATGCCGGATTGTTTTCCACAGCTGTGGAAACCTTCCGCATCGCGCAGCAGTTTCTGCCATACCGCACCGAATTGCTGAGGCCCGGCACCTGTGCGAACTTCAGGATCAGTTTCAGTCCCGGACTCAACGAGTCGCGTTCGTTCGCGTTCCAACTCGCGATGACGCAGGATTCGACGGCTTCGAAGGCGCTCGACGCGAACAGTTTCGGCCATCTCGGCTTTACCGGAACATCACTTTGGATCGAGCCCGAATCCGAACGTGTCTTTATCCTTTTGACCAATCGCACGCACGCTCACCCGCTTCCGTTCGTCAACATCAATTCGGTCCGACGCCGGTTCGTCGAGCTCGCGGTTGCGGCTCTCACGACATAGTCCCAAATTGCACTTTAGCGGCACTGTTGTCGTCGCGGATAAACGCGGATCTCTCTCTGTTTTGTCAGTGCAATCCGCGTCATCGGCGGCTAAAACCGCTCCGATGCGTAATTTGGTATGATTCGACACCCGTCAAAGTCCCACATCGCCCGACCCAAAGATTGCGGACATCCAAAACAATAGGGGAACAATCATAAAACCGCGGTTTTCGGAAGGAATCGTAGACCCGGAGTTAATGAAGAAGATGAGACACGCTGTATTGCTGTTGGTTTCGTTTGCGGTGTTCGCGCTTGGCGCGGCGGCGCAAAGCGGACAGGTTTCGCGACCGCGGGTCGTGACCTCGAACAAGCCGACACTTAAGGGCGACACGTCGGTTCAGTCCGAGAAACGCGCGCCCGTACTTCAGGGACAGACCAGTTCCCAGAATCAGAACAAGACACAAAACGTCGAGGACGCGGTGGAAGACGAAGACGTGATCCGCGTCGAAACCAACCTCGTGACAATGCCGGTGTCGGTCCTCGACCGCGACGGGCGATTCATCTCAGGATTGACGCAACGTGATTTTCAGGTCTTCGAGAACGGAGTTCAGCAGAAGATCGAATACTTTCAGTCGGTCGAACAGCCGTTCACGGTGATCCTGATGATCGACGTGAGCCCGTCGACGCAATTCAAGATCGAGGAGATCCAAGACGCCGCGATTTCGTTCGTCAATCAGCTTCGCCGCGACGACAAGGTGATGGTGATCGCGTTCGACGACAAGGTCAGCGTGCTCAGTCCGGTGACGAATGATCGTCGTGTCCTGCAAAACGCGATCAGGCAATCGAGATTCGGCGACGGAACCAGTCTTTATGAGGCCGTTGATGTCGTTCTGAGCCAGCAATTGCCACGAATTCCGGGAAGAAAGGCCGTGGTGGTCTTCACCGACGGTGTCGATACTACGTCGCGCCGCGCGAATTATCAAAGCACCCTCCGGCAGGCCGAAGAGTCTGAGGCGCTGTTTTATCCGGTCCGTTACGACACGATGAGCGACATGAACGGCGGTTGGGGTCGCGGCGGCGGTGGCGGCAACTATCCGAACCGCCGGCAGCCGACCGGAACGATCGGCGGTATCATCGGCGTCATCCTCGGCGGCGGGAATGTGCAGATCGGGCGCGGCGGCGGCGGAAATCGTCGCGGGCCGGCAGGATCAAGCAATTCTGAATACGAGACGGGACGACGCTACCTTGACGAATTGGCACGAACGACCGGCGGCCGATCGTTCGAAGCGCGCAACAATCTCGACGCCGCATTCGCGGGAATCGCGGAAGAGCTGAGACGACAATATTCGCTGGGTTACTATCCGGAGTCTGCCGGGAAGTCAGGTGACCGCCGTCAGATCCGCGTTCGCGTGATGCGCCCGAACCTGGTGGTGAAGGCCAAGACGAGCTACATAGTCAAGTAATGTTGTCAGTACCACCTGCGTCAGCGGGTGGCAAATCAACAAGTCGGGCCGCCCGCTAACGCAGGCGGTACTGACTTTTTACCTTTTACTTTTTACGTTCCTTTACCGAGTAATTGTCGCGGGCCTTGACGACGACGCCGGTCTGGTCGACCTTGACCTTGATCTTGTGCTTCGATCCGGGCGTCGAATCTTCCTTCGGATA
>JAKOSS010000360.1 GCA_029777145.1 Acidobacteriota bacterium
AAGGACAATGCCTGGCAATTGCAGCCGGATGACATTGCCGACGTCGTCATCGATCTCCTCGACATGAACCCTCGCGCGCTTCCGAGCAAGATCGAGATCCGCCCGAGCAAACCTCCAAAACGATGAAAAACCAAAGGTTCGGTCTACTTCTCCTGATCACTCTCTCGTTCGTTATCTGTTCCGCTGCGCAAGTGAACCGGGCAGATGATGCGCGCGCTGTCCTTGACGAATTTCTGACGCTGTACAAGGCCGGGGATTATTCCGCGGCACTTCCGAAGGCGGCGCGGCTTGTTGAGTTGTTCAATTCGAATCCCGATTCGTCGACATTCGACCGTGCCAATTCCTACAGATTTCTCGGAATGACGCAATTTCAGCTCGGCGAGACGAAACGTGCGGTTGAAAGTCTCGAGTCCGGAATCGCGATCCTTGAACCGGCGGCCGCAACGAACGACAAAAAGACGTTTCTCGCAAAGCTCTACGACGAGGCGGCGTTCTTTTGGTCGAAGCTGGAAAAGGCCGATCGGGCGCTCGAGTATTGCCGGAAGGCGGTCACCGCCAAAACGGAGGTTTTCGGCGGATCATCGGTCGAGGTCGCGGACTCGTTATCGAATCTGGCGATGATCGAATACCGCGAAAACGATTTCAAGAAATCGTTTGAGCACTTTCGACAGGTTTACGAGATTCGCGCTGCGAAGCTTGGCTTGCGTGACGATTCAACGCAGGAAGCAGAGTTTCGGTGCGAATGCACGGCCGCAAAGTCGGACCAGGAGTTTACCCGGATCAAAGCGACCGGGACGCCGGTCGAGATCGATCCGCGGATCATCCAGGCCGGAGTGATAAACGGCAAGGCGACCAACCTTGGACGGCCGCCGTATCCGCCCGAAGCTCGAGCGAGTCGGGTCGGCGGTAAGATCGAGGTCTCGGTGTTCATCAATGAGAACGGAAAGGTCATCTTTGCGTGTGCCGTCTCCGGCAACAAGCTTCTCCATGCCGTTTCGGAAGCCGCTGCATACGCTTCGGAATTCAGTCCGACAACTCTCCAGGGCAATCGCGTAAAGGTCCGCGGCAGGATCATTTACAATTTTGTGCCTTAGGCCGCGACCTTCTCCGACAGACTCCGTATCTCGTCCAAAAGGAATGCATCGTCGAACGGTTTCGTCAGATACGACGAAACGCCGAGTTCGAGCGCTTTCTGCTCGTGCTTCGCGCTCGCGCGTGACGTGATCATGATGACCGGAACGTCAGCGAGTGTCGCGTCGGTCTTGATCGCGGCGAGAAGGTCGTAGCCGTTGAGCCGCGGCATCTCGACATCGGTCAGGACAACGTTCGGCAAGACGTCCGCGGAATGGAGCAGATCCAGCGCCTCAAGCCCGTCTTTCGCGATCACCGGCTCCCAACCGGCGTTCTTGATCAATTTCGACATGATATGACGGACGCTCGGACTGTCGTCCACGATCATCACGCGCATCGGCAGATCTTCCTTCGCGGGCTGCGCGTTTGACGGCGCCTCAGGCATTTCAAGCGTCGCGGCGGTTTTCTCAAGCTGTTCGAGATATTGCGGACGCGGTGCCTGAACATGATGTTTCAACAGGTAGATGAGATCGAGAACCGGCACGATCGACCCGTCGCCGAGAATCGTGACTCCGAGCAGATGCGGGAAGTTGCCGAGCGGCGATCCAAGCGGTTTGATAACGATCTCTTCCGCCCGCACGACCTCATCGACCAACAGCGCCGAGGCCGACTCGAGCGTGTCTACCAAAAGCACCGGCGTGCTTTCGCGGCGCGATTCGTTCCTCGGAATTCCGATCAAAGAGTTCAGGTGCGAAACCGGATGCTGTGCGCCCTCGACGGTGACGATGTTTTCCATGAGCGCGTACTTGATGTCGTCCGTGCTCATTTCCGTCAGTTTTCGCACGAGTTTGAGCGGGATCGCGAAGATCTGTCCGGCGGCGCGGATCAGCAATCCGCGCGTGACGGCGAGCGCCATCGGCAGGCGGATCGTGATCTCAGTTCCTTTTTGCAGCTCGGAATCGATGCGGATCGTGCCCTGGCGACGCACAACGCTTTCGCGGATGATGTTCATCCCGACACCGCGTCCGGCCGTCTGGCGAATTGTTTCGGCGGTCGTGATTCCGGGCAGAAAACAAAGCGAGAACGCCTCGGCATCGGTCATTGACCGCGCTTCATCGAGGCTGATCGCTCCGCTTTGGAGCGCTTTCTCCTTGATCGCGGATGCGGAGATTCCGCGGCCATCGTCTTTCACGGTCAGCACGACGTGCGTGCCTTCACTGTGAATTCGCAAAATGATCCGGCCTTTTTCGGGCTTTCCGACGAGCCGTCGCGTATCCGCAGGTTCGATCCCGTGCGCGACCGAGTTTCGGAGCAAATGCAGAAGCGGTTCGACGAGCGCGTCGAGGATCTGCGTGTCGACCTCCACCGTTTCCCCTTCGATGATCAGGTCCGCGTTCTTGGATTCCTGCTCGCAGGTCATCCGCACCGTCCGGTGCAGACGCGCGGCAAGCGAGTCAAAGCGCACCATCCGCAGCCTGAGGAGCTTGTCCTGAAGTTCTTCGATCAGCCGGCTTTGGCCGTCGAAAAGGAGTTCGAGATTCCCGCGAAGATTGTCGAGTTCGTTGTTGATCGAGTAGGCGTCGCCGGTTGTTTCGAGCAGCTCGCGCGTCGTTTGGTGGAATTCGGTGTAGCGGTCGAATTCGAGCGAATCGAAGAACTGATTTTGACGCTGCGGGCCGAAGCCGTTTCCGTTCAGAAGGGACGCTTCAAAGTCGGTCTCGAGTTTTCCCGTCGACTTCTTGAGCCGTTCGGTGCTGTGCCTCAACTCGCCCGCCTGGCGCTCGAGTTCAGCCAGACGTTGTTCGAAGACCGAGCGGCTGAGAACAAGATCGCCGACGAGCCTCACCAGTTCGTCGAGCCGATCCAGCGAAACGCGGATCACCGACTTCGAGGCAGTTTCGGTGGCGGGATTCGTTTGATCCGCTGCTGTCGGCCGCGGTTCGGCGACCGGCACAGATTCGGTTACTTCGGCGACCGATTCTTCCCATTCGTCTTCGAGTTTGAGTGACTTGAGGACGCCGTCGAAGTTTTTGTACAGGATCGAGATACGCGACGAGAGCTG
>JAKOSS010000361.1 GCA_029777145.1 Acidobacteriota bacterium
CGCAAGCTGATCTCGGTAAAGATCTTCGAATATCTGGCGTGCGAGCGGCCGGTGGTCGGCGCCGTCGAGGGTGAAAGCGCATCGCTCATCGAACGGTCGCGCGGCGGGATCGTGGTCGCTCCGGGCGATGCCCGACAAACCGCCGATGCGATCCTCGAATTGCGCGCCGATGCCGGTCGGCGGCGAGCGATGGGAAAGCGCGGCCGTCGCTACGTTACTGAAAATTACTCGCGCGGAGACTGGGCCGCGCGTCTGGAGCGGCGCATCTCCGGCCTCGCGGAGTCGCCGGCGCCGGCCGAAACCGTGCACGCGGCCCGCGCGGGCCACGGAATGTGATACGCCGGCAGGAGGGTTTGGAAATGTTCGACAAGGCGAAAATCGTGGTGGTCGCGATCTTTTGCATCGGGCTCGTCGCGCCGGTTCTGATCGTTGCCGATCGATTCCTGCCGGCCGCTGAGCCGCACGATGGACCGTCGTCGCCCGCGGCGTCGGCCGATCTGCGGCTGCCGGCACTCGGAGTGCGCACGACCGATTCGATCATCGCCTCTATGCTGGCCGACGGCCAGATCCGAAAAGGCTATCGCGAATGGTACGTCTCGGCGGCCGCAAAGGACGGCGGGAACGGAACATCCGCAGCACCGTTCGATCTCGCGACGGCACTTCTGGGCGGAAACGGCGAAGCCGCTGTCAGGCCCGGCGACGTGGTCTGGATCCGCGGCGGTAATTACGTCGGAAGTTTCGACGTCCGCGCCGGCGGCGATCCGCGCCGGCCCGTGCATTTCCGGCAATATCCGGGTGAACGCGCGGTCATCGACAAAGCCGCGAACGGACGCGAAACGGGCGCGCTGAACGTGAGGAGCCCGGGCGTTTGGTTCTGGGACCTCGAGATCGCGAATTCGGACGCCGATCGCGCTGAATTCAACGACGACGGCAAGGCCGATCCGCGCCGCGGTTCGGGAGTGAACGTCTACGCATCCGGGACGAAATACATCAACCTGATCGTCCGCGACAACGGACACGGATTCGGACTCTGGAACGAGGACGGCGACACCGAGATCAACGGCTGCCTGATCTTCAACAACGGCGACAACAAGCGCGAGCACGGCATTTACGCGCACAACCGCGACGGGACGCAGCTCATCGCCGACAACTTCATTTTCAACAATGCCGGTTACGGTATCCACATCTACGCGAATTCGGAGAAGAGCGCGATCAGCGGATTCAACGTGATCGGCAACACGGTCTTCGGGAACGGAGCGATTTCCGGCCCGGATCAGGCGACTGACCAGATCCTCGCCGGCGGCGTCGAGGGCGCCCCGGCCGACCGGATCTTCGTCACCGAGAATTTTGTCTTCGCGCCGCGTGACGGAACGTCGTCGAAGGGCCGCGGCGTGCGCCTCGGATACCGCGACGCGAACAACGGCAGCGCCGAGATCCGCGACAACTTGATCGTCGCGAAGGTCCCGCTGAAGATCCTCTGGTGGAAATCGGTCGCGATGACGGGCAACACGATCGCCGGTCCGGGAACGTTGATCGATCTTCAATCGCCGCCCGACGGGACGACCGTCGGCAATTTGAGTGGCAATCGGTACTTTTCCGGCAACGGCCGCGCGCGGTTCGCGATCGGCGGCAAGACGACCGATCTTGCCGGCTGGCGTTCGGCGATCCGGTCCGATACCGACGCGGAGATCGTCGCGGGAATCTCGTCGCCGATGATCTCATTGCGCCCGAACCGGTTCGACGCCGGCCGCGCGAATCTGACGGTTTACGATCCCCGCGGTTCGGGTACCGTGGCGGTCGACCTCTCCCGATTCCTCAAACGCGGCGATCGGTTCGAGATCCGCGACGTGCAGGATTTCTTCGGCACGCCCGCGGCGTCGGGAATTTTCGACGGCGGGCCGGTGAATTTGCCGATGAACGATACGGCGATCACGCTACCGGTCGGTTCGACCGCGCGCCTGCCGGTCAGGGCGGGACCCGAATTCGGCGCGTTCGTGATTTTCAGAAGCAATTCAAATTCGCCGTGACAGGCGAAAAAAGAGGCCGTCCGCGACGGCCCTCGAATTCCGGATGCTTGCTGGCTATTCTCCCGGAAGTCGACGGCCGGACGAACGGCCTTGATCGCGGCCCCCCAAGGGAACCGCGTTTCGGCAGAGGCTACGGCGCCTGGGTAACCGGCGGCAACGGCGGGTTCTCGCCGCCGGCGAAGCCATGCGTCAATGTTCCGAAATGCGGAAAAGCGCTATTGCCGTCACTGTCGATGTTCCGGCTACCGGTACCGATTCCCAGTTGCCGGGCGATCGACGGATGACGGTAATAGCGATACGCGATCTCAAGGATCGATTTCCGGCTGCTCAGCCAGTTGAACGAATGCGTCGGCGGGTTCGGATCATACGGATTGTCGATCACATAGAGGATCGCCCGCAGGATCGAACCTTTGCCGTTCGACTGGATATTGTCGAAAAGCACGCGGTCGCCGCGTCTCAGCAGCAGTTCGGCGCTTGAAATCGTGCCCGAAAGATGCGCGATCATGTAGCTGTATGAACTGTCGTTCGTCAGCAGATACGTGCCCCAGCATCCGGTAGTGTCGCGTCCGGTTTCCTCGGGAATTCCGCCGTAGTACTGGATGCCGAGACCGGTCGAATCCGAGCAGACCGAGTTGTACATATAGGAATTTCCGTTGTTGCGGTCGATCGCCCGCTGACGCGCTTCGGTCCAGGCCTGATGCGGCGAGAACGTCGAGCCGTTGCGGTCGATCAGATTCAGACCGGAGCCGGCCATGTAATCCGCGATGTAAAGCGTAGCCGCGGTTCCGACGGCGCCCCAGTTGGTACTTCGTTCGTCGCTTGCCCAGTCGGTGAAGCGATAAACCTTGTCGCGCAGCCAGAACTGGAACGTCAGCTTGTCGGACGCGGTCCAACCCGGATAATCGGCGATCAGGTCGGCGGCCGCGACATAGCCGTTGACGTGACGCGAGAGGGTCAGAATACAGCCGTTACCGCCCGAATAGTCGTTCGGACACGTTGACGTCGATGAGATCTCGAGGATCTTTTGGCGGACGAGCGCGGCGTAGTCGGCGTTTCCGGTCAGATGGTACGCCATCGATTTGGCATAGACCATCGCGGCGGCGCTTTGCAGTTGGACGCGATCGGTCGGATCGACCGTTCCGATCGACCAGCTCGACGGCGAGCCCGCTTTGGAAATAAGTGAATTTACGGCCGTTCGGTACGGCTCGATGTTTTGTGCGGCTTTGCTCTTGATCTGTAAAAGCTCACCCGGTGTTGTCAGATAACCGCGCGACGCGCTCCCGGACGGAGTAGGTGTTGGCGACGGAGAAGGTGACGGCGACGGGCTGGGAGTCGGTGTCGGCGTTGGCGTAAGGGACGGCGTTGGCGTCGGTGTCGGCGTCGGGTCAGTGGAGTTCGATGCGACGGTGAAATTATCGAACTCCGCTTTTCCCGGCACTCCGATCGAATTTGACGTACCGGCGGAAAGTTCCGCCAGCAAATCGTTCAGCGCAAATGGTTTTGAAACGTTCCAGACGGACGTGTACGTCGATCCGTTAGCGCTCGTCTCGAAAATTACGTTGCCGGAAGCCAGATTATGGCGAAAACGCCAGAACCGTTGATTCGTCGGGTTTAGCCTGATGGCGTTTCGATCGGTGCTCCCGTTGATCGAGGACTCGAGATAAAGAGTCGTCCCCTTGGCCCGGAACCGTAGAAAATTGTCGGAATCGATCCCGACCGAAAAGATCGTTTCGGCCTTCGACGAGGTGATTGTCGGCACCTCGACGACGGCGTATCCGTTGTTCATGTCGGTCGGAACGATCGAGACATACCCGCCGTATGTCCGCGCCGGGGACTTCGTTTTCGGCACGATCACGAGCCGGCCGTTCGTTTCGGAGACCGCGACCTGCGGACTGTAATCGGAGTTTCGCCGCGACAGTACGCCGAGTCTCCATTTCGACGTGTCTCGCTGACCGTCGTCGAAGTTATCGGAAAGAAGAACCGCCGCGCGGCTCACCCAGAACATTGAAGAGAAAGTCAGAATTGCGAGGGTGATCGTGGCCCCAATGCACACGTAAATATAGTGTCGTCGCCGACGACAGGGAATGATCGTCATTATAAACCTCCAGTCGATCGTTGTTTTGTTTTTCTGTTAGATACCGGCTACCGGGGGGTTGCGACTCGGATATCAGTGTGGTTGGGAAACGTATAGCCTGATCGGAATCCGATGAACGGACCCGATTCCCGGGCTGATTAAAAGAATAAATTCCGCTGAAGACCGATCACAATAAAAATAC